>JBFHKK010000146.1:0-6561 GCA_041595475.1 Pseudomonas sp.
CCGCCTTGGCCGCGATCACGTGCTCCAGGGGGCCACCCTGGCCGCCGGGGAAGACCGCCGAGTTGAGCTTCTTCTCCAGTTCCTCGTTCTTGCGCGCGAGGATCAGGCCGCCGCGCGGGCCGCGCAGGGTCTTGTGGGTGGTGGTGGTGACCACGTCGGCGAAGGGCACCGGGTTGGGGTAGACGCCGGCGGCGATCAGGCCGGCGACGTGGGCCATGTCGACGAACAGGTAGGCACCGACCTTGTCGGCGATGGCGCGGAAGCGGGCGAAGTCCAGCACCTGGGAGTAGGCGGAGAAGCCGGCGATGATCATCTTCGGCTGGTGCTCGACGGCCAGGCGCTCGACCTCGTCGTAGTCGATCAGGCCGTCGTTGTTGATGCCGTACTGCACGGCGTTGTACAGCTTGCCGGAGAAGCTGACGCTGGCGCCGTGGGTCAGGTGGCCACCGTGGGCCAGGCTCATGCCCAGCACGGTGTCGCCGGCGTTGAGCAGGGCCATGTAGACGGCGGCGTTGGCCTGGCTGCCGGAGTGCGGCTGGACGTTGGCGTAGTCGGCGCCGAACAGCTGCTTGGCGCGGTCGATGGCCAGTTGCTCGACCACATCGACGTACTCGCAGCCACCGTAGTAACGCTTGCCCGGATAGCCTTCGGCGTACTTGTTGGTCAGCACCGAGCCCTGGGCCTCCATGACGGCCGGGCTGGTGTAGTTTTCCGAGGCGATCAACTCGATGTGCTCTTCCTGGCGCTGGGCTTCCTGCTCCATGGCGGTAAAGAGTTCGGCGTCGAAACGGGCAAGGGTCAAATCACGGCTGAACATGGCAATCCCCTGAAAAATCGGCTGGGCGGATGAAAGAGGGGGCGAAGTCTACCTGATCTGTCGCGAACAGGCATATGAAGCCTGGTCATGACGCAGGCGAGCCAGTCTCACCCGCCTAGCTGAGCATGAACAGGGTGGCGCCGCTGAACTGGGCCGAGAAGCGCGTGGCCGGTATCGGCCGCCCGAGCAGGTAGCCCTGTACCTGGTCGCAGTCGTGTTCGCGCAGAAAGTCCAGCTGGGCCTGGGTCTCCACCCCCTCTGCGATCACCGCCAGGTTCAGGCTGTGGGCCATGGCGATGATGGCGCGGGCGATCTGGCTGTCCTGCTCGCCGTCGGGCAGGCCGTCGACGAAGCTGCGGTCGATCTTGAGCACGTCGATGGGGAACTGCTTGAGGTAGTTGAGCGAGCTGTAGCCGGTGCCGAAGTCGTCGATCGCCAGGCACAGGCCCAGGCGCTTGAGATCGGTCAGGGTCTGCAGGGCGACGCTGACGTCCTGCATCAGGATGCTTTCGGTCAGTTCCAGCTCCAGGCAGGCTGCCGGCAGGCCGCTGTCCTCGAGCACCGCGGCGACGCGCTTGTGCAGGTCGCCCTCGCTGAACTGGCGGGCGGACAGGTTGACCGAGATCTTCGGCACGCGAATCTGCTCCTGGTGCCAGCACTTGAGTTGGCGGCAGGCCTCGCGCAGCACCCAGTCGCCGACCTCGACCACCAGACCCAGTTCTTCCAGCACCGGAATGAACTGATCCGGCGGCACCAGGCCGCGCCGCGGATGCTGCCAGCGCAGCAGCGCCTCGGCGCCGGTCAGGCGACGGCCGTCGCCGGAGAACTGCGGCTGGTAATGCAGCACGAATTGGTCCTGCTCCAGGGCGTGGCGCAGGTCGCTCTCCAGTTCCAGGCGCTCCAGGGCGCTGGCGTTCATCTCCGCCTGGTAGAACTGGAAGTTGTTCTTGCCGCGCTCCTTGGCGTGATACATGGCGGTGTCGGCGTTCTTCATCAGCTGGCTGAGTTCGTCGCCATCCTGCGGGCTCAGGGCGATGCCGACGCTGGCGGTGACGAAGAACTCGCGGCCCTCGAGGATGAAGGGCCGGGCCAGGCTGGCGAGAATCTGCTCGGCGACGTGGATCGCCTGGTGCAGCGCCGCCTCGCGGCTGGCCTGGGCATGCAGCAGCAGGGTGAATTCGTCGCCGCCCATGCGCGCCACCGTATCCTCGTCGCCGACGCAGGCGCTCAGGCGCAGCGCCACTTCCTTGAGCATGCGGTCGCCGGCCGCGTGGCCGAGCGAATCGTTGATCGGCTTGAAGCGATCGAGGTCGAGGAACATCAGTACCAGCCATTCCTGATGCCGCTCGGCCTGCTGCAGGGCGTGGTGCAGGCGATCCTGGAACAGGGTGCGATTGGGCAGGTGGGTCAAGCCATCGTAGTAGGCCAGGCGATGGATGCGTTCCTCGCTGGCCTTGCGCTCGCTGATGTCGCTGAAGAAGCACACGTAGCTGACCAGGTCGCCTTCCTCGTCCTGCACCGCGGTGATCCCGACCCAGGCCGGGAAGATCTCGCCGCTCTTGCGCTTGAGCCAGACCTCGCCCTCCCAGCTGCCGCGCTGGCGCAGCTGGCCGATGACATAGTTCAGGTGGTTGGCCTGCTGGCGGTCGGCGGTGAGCAGGCCCGGCAGCTGATCGAGCACCTGGGCCGGGGCGAAGCCGGTGACCCGGCTGAAGGTCTCGTTGACCTGGACGATGTAGCCGGCCGGGTCGGTGACCAGGATCGCCGCGGTGGAGTGTTCGAACACGGTGGCGGCCATGCGCAGGCCTTTTTCCGCGCGGCGCTGCTGGTCGATGTCGCGTCCGATGCCGAGAAGGCCCTCGAAGTGGCCGTTGTCGTTCCACATGGGTACCAGGCGCAGTTCCACCGGAATCTTGCGGCCGTCGGCGCGCAGGCAGTCGCACACCACCACCCGCGGCTGGAACTGGCGCCGCAGTTCCTCCAGCAGCCGCGGCGCATCCAGTGCCTTGCGCAGTTGCTCGAGCAGGGCGAAGAGGCCGCCGAGCTGCTGGGTATTGGTCACCAGGCCGCGCAGGCCGTTGGCCAGTACCCAGTCCTGGCGGTAGCCGAGGGCGGTTTCGACCGAGGGGCTGACGTAGTTGAGCTGCAGCCGGCTGTCGGTGGAGAAGATCACGTCGCTGATGCTCTCGGCCAGCAGCCGGTAGCGCTGTTCGCTGGCACGCAGGGATTCGCTGGCCTCGATCTGCTCGGTGATGTCCTTGGTCACGCCGATCAGCCGGCTGACGCGCCCTCCGGCATCGCGCGCCAGGGCCTGCTCGCGCAGGCTGAACCAGCGCCAGCCGCCGCCCTTCTGCCGCCAGCGCAGCAGCGACTCGAGCAGCACCCCTTCGCCGATCACCTGCTGCAGGTTGCGAATGCGCCAGTAGTACTCGCTGTCGTCCGGGTGCAGGATGTGCTCCCAGAACTGCTCGCCCATGTCTTTCAGCTCGGTGCGGCTATAGCCCAACTGACGGCCCAGGTGGTGGTTGCTGAACAACACCCGCCTCTCGGCCATGTCCTGCACGTAGAGGGTGTCCGGCACCGCGCGGACCACGTCGGACCAGAAGCGCTCGCGCTCGACCAGCGACAGCTCGCTGCGTTTGCGCGCGGTGATGTCGCTGATGCTCAGGGTGACCGCCTGCAGATCCTGGGGGTCTTCGGGCAGGCGCAGCAGCAGCCACAGGTGGCGCTCCTGGCCCTGGGGCGTGGTGATCTGGCGTTCCAACTCCAGTTGGCCGGCGCCTTCGGCCAGTGCCCTGATCAGCTGGACGCGAAATCCCTCGGTGCTCAGCGGGGTGTGTTCGACCAGGTTCGACCAGGCCTGTTCGGTCGAGTCGACCTCGAGCAGGCGGCGCGCCATCTGATTGATCTCGGTGATGCGGATCAGCTGGCAGAGCTGATCCAGGCGCTGATCCTGGCCCTGCAGCCAGCGCTGCAGCGTCGCGCCCTCGAGCAGGCCGTTGGCCTGCAGGTGCTGGTACAGCTCGGCCAGGTCGAGCACGCAGAGCGCAGTGCCGGTGCCCTCGAAGATGTCCTGATAGCGGCGTCGGGTCTGCTCGAGCGTCTGTCGGGCGCGTTCCTGCTCGGTGACGTCGCGCAGCACCCAGACCAGGGCGCTGCGTTTGCCGTCCTCGCTGATGTCGCTGCGGCTGACCGCGAACTGGCGGCTGGCGCCATTGGTCAGCACGCTGACCAGGTTGGGCCCCAGGTCGCCGGAGAAGGCGTTGCCATGCAGCAGCAATGGATCCAGGCCGGGCAGCAGTTCCAGCAGATGCCAGGCGTGGGCCGCGCCATTGCTGAGGCCGAACAGCTGCTCGGCGCGCGGGTTGAGATAGAGCAGCCGGCCCTGGTTGTCGCTGACCAGCACCCGCTCCTCGATGGCGCCGAGCACGCTGGCGGCCTGGCGCAGCTCGCGCTGCGAGGCGGCATTGGCGGCGCGCAGGCTGCGCTGCTCGTGCAGCAGGCGGTAGAGCGCGACCAGGGTCAGCAGGGTACAGAGGCCGAACAGCAACAACTTGCCCGAGCGCGCGGCGAGCAGTTCGTGGCGTACCTTGCTGGCGTTGAACAGCCCATGCAGCTGCCAGTCGCTGCCCGTCAGGGGACTCTGCAGCAGGCTCTGCGCCAGGATATCGGCGCCGAGCGGGGCGGCGGGCGCGCTGGCCGGCACGGCTTGGCCCCGGTGGCTGGCAATCACCCGTTGGCTCAGGCGATCCTCCAGCAGCCAGGGGTGCTGGCCGTCATGCTGGTCGCCGAGCCAGTTGCGCAGCGACTCCAGATGCAGGCGCAGAACCCAGGCGCGAGCGGCTCCGGCCTCCTCGCTTTGACGCAGCAACAGGTAGACCAGGCCGCCGTGCTCGGGACTGAAGGCATAGTGAAAAGGCGCCTGCGGGTTGCGTTCGAGCAGGTCGCGCAGCCGCGCCTGGTCGCCGAGATCCGGCTCGCTGTCGGCGCTGACCGCGCCCTCTCGGTCGAACCATGCCAGGCTGCGCAGGGCGGGAAACACGCTGCGCAGGCGCAACAGCAGGGCCTGGCGATCGGCCCCGGTGCCCGCTGTGGCGGCGTGCGCCTGGAGCATGGCCAGGCCGGCGCGGGCCTTGAGCGCCATGCTCTGGCTCAGGTGATTGGCCAGCTGGGTGTTGGCCGCCCGATTCAGTTGGCGCTGGGTCTCCTCGAACTGCTGCGATTCCTGCTGGAACTGCCAGAACAGCGTGGCGAGCAGGAACACCACCAGCGTCACCAGGGAAGCACGCAATGCCCCAAGCCGGGCGCTTGCCAGGGTTTCGCCGGGAACATCCGGCAGCGAGGCGGGAGGGGGAGTGGGCACGAACGCGATCCTGCAGCTACGGCTCAGATGAAGGCAGGCCGCGCCAGCTGAATCGGCAGCTGGCGCGCGGAGCCGCTAGCATGCCACAACCGCCGCGAACTGCCAGCGCCGCCGACGAGCGCGGTTTGCCCTGTATCCCGCATTCCGGTAGCTTTGCCCGCACGCGCGCGCCTGCGAGCGATCGGCGGGCGGGTACCGGCCAACCGGCTGGCCCGGCTCGCCGCGGCGCGAGGCTGTCTTTCGGCCTCCTGGCGCCCCCATCCGGTTTTGTCACTGCACCCAGGTTACCCATGGCTCAATACGTCTACACCATGCATCGGCTGAGCAAGGTCGTTCCGCCGAAACGCGAGATCCTCAAGAACATCTCCCTGTCCTTCTTCCCCGGCGCCAAGATCGGCGTGCTCGGCCTCAACGGCGCCGGCAAGTCGACCCTGCTGCGGATCATGGCCGGCGTCGACACCGAGTTCGACGGCGAGGCGCGGCCGATGCCCGAACTGAATATCGGCTACCTGCCGCAGGAGCCGCAGCTCGACCCGAACAAGACGGTGCGCGAGGTGGTGGAAGAGGCCGTCAGCACCATCAAGGACGCCCAGGCGCGCCTGGATCAGGTCTATGCCGCCTACGCCGAGCCGGACGCCGACTTCGACAAGCTGGCCGCCGAGCAGGCCAAGCTCGAGGCCATCCTCCAGGCCGCCGACGGCCACAACCTCGAGCGCCAGCTGGAAGTGGCCGCCGACGCCCTGCGCCTGCCGCCCTGGGACGCCAAGGTGGCCGTGCTCTCCGGTGGCGAGAAGCGCCGCGTGGCGCTCTGCCGTTTGCTGCTGTCGGCGCCGGACATGCTCCTGCTGGACGAGCCGACCAACCACCTGGACGCCGACTCTGTGGCCTGGCTGGAGCACTTCCTGCACGACTTCCCCGGCACCGTGGTGGCCATCACCCACGACCGCTACTTCCTCGACAACGTCGCCGGCTGGATACTCGAGCTGGACCGCGGCGCCGGCATCCCCTACGAGGGCAACTATTCCGGCTGGCTGGAGGCCAAGTCGGCCCGCCTGGCCCAGGAGTCCAAGCAGCAGTCGGCCCACGAGAAGGCCATGCGCGAGGAACTGGAGTGGGTGCGCAAGGGCGCCAAGGCCCGCCAGGCCAAGTCCAAGGCGCGCCTGCAGCGCTTCGAGGAGATGCAGTCGCAGGAATTCCAGAAGCGCGCCGAGACCAACGAGATCTATATCCCGGCCGGCCCGCGTCTGGGCGACAAGGTCATCGACTTCGTCAACGTGACCAAGGGCTACGGCGACCGCGTGCTGATCGACGACCTGTCCTTCAGCGTGCCGAAAGGCGCCATCGTCGGCGTGATCGGCGGCAACGGCGCGGGCAAGTCCAC
>JBFHKK010000147.1:0-6476 GCA_041595475.1 Pseudomonas sp.
CCGCCCAACAGCTGATCAGCGAACAGTGCCAGCGCATCGCGGTCCCCAAGCGCTTCACCCTGCCCATCCGCGAGATCTGGGACATGCAGGAACGCCTGCCGCGACGCAGTGGCAAGCGCGCCGACCTCTTGCTGGAGAACCCGCGCTTTCGCGCCGGCTACGATTTCCTCCTGCTGCGCGAAAGCGCCGGCGAGCAGACCGGCGGCCTGGGCGACTGGTGGACCGCCTATCAGGACGCCAGCGACAGCGAGCGCCGCGCCATGATTCGCGACCTCAGCAACAAGGACGAGGCAGGCGCTGCTCCGCGCAAGCGCAAGCGCGGCGGCAGCCGGCGCAAGCGCCCGGTCGGCAGCGAGACCGCGCCGAAATCCGCGGACGATTGATGGAACGCGTCTATATCGGCCTGGGCAGCAACCTGGCCGAGCCCGTGCAGCAGCTTCGCGGCGCCCTCGCCGCCCTGGCCGCGCTGCCGCAGACGAAACTGCTGGCCTGCTCGTCCTTCTATGCCAGCGACCCGCTCGGCCCGGCCGACCAGCCCCGCTATGTCAACGCCGTGGCCGCCCTGGACTGCGAACTGGCGCCACTCGATCTGCTCGACGCCCTGCAAGCCATAGAGCTGCGCCAGGGGCGGCTGCGCAAGGCCGAGCGCTGGGGGCCGCGCACCCTGGATCTGGATATCCTGCTGTTCGGCCAACGGCTGCTGGACGAACCGCGCCTGACCCTGCCCCACTACCATATGCATGCGCGACCCTTCGTGCTCTATCCGCTGGCCGAACTGGCGCCCGCACTGAGCCTGCCCGATGGCCGACGCCTGACCGAGTTGCTGGCCGCCTGTCCCTTCCAGGGCCTGGAACGCCTGGCGCCCGAGTAGCGGCCCGCCGCGGCAAGCGGGCGGGCACCGCAAGCGACACACCGGCAGCCGCCGCAATTGACTTCGACACTCGCCATCCGGACTATAGGCGGCCTTCGACCCCGGCCCCATCCGGACCGAGGCCAGCGCAGGCCCCTATCGCCCGACATGGTTGCCGGACGAGCGCCTGATAGAGGATGACTTTGATGCCTGACGTGACCCTGACCACCCTGCAGAGTTTCAAGCAAAGCGGCGAGAAGATCGCCATGCTGACCTGCTACGACGCCACCTTCGCCCAGGCCGCCTGTCAGGCGGGGGTCGAGGTGCTGCTGGTCGGCGACTCCCTGGGCATGGTCCTGCAGGGACACGACAGCACCCTCCCGGTCAGTGTCGCCGACATGGCCTACCACACCGCCTGCGTGAAACGCGGCAACCGCGGCGCCCTGATCCTCGCCGACCTGCCGTTCATGGCTTATGCCACCCTCGAGCAGGCGCTGGTCAACTGCGCGGCACTGATGCAGGCCGGCGCGCACATGGTCAAACTCGAAGGCGCGGCCTGGCTGGCCGAACCGATCCGCCTGCTGGCCGAGCGCGGCGTGCCGGTGTGCGCCCACCTGGGCCTGACCCCGCAGGCGGTGAACATCTTCGGCGGCTACAAGGTCCAGGGCCGCCAGGAGACCCAGGCGCGGCAGATGCGCGCCGACGCCGTGGCCCTGGAGCAGGCCGGCGCGGCCATGCTGCTGCTCGAGTGCGTGCCCAGCGAGTTGGCGGCGGAAATCACTCAGGCGGTGAAGATCCCGGTGATCGGCATCGGCGCCGGCAACGCCACCGACGGCCAGGTGCTGGTCCTGCATGACATGCTTGGCCTGTCGCTAAGCGGGCGCACTGCCAAGTTCGTGAAGAACTTCATGGCCGAACACGGCAGCATTCCGGCCGCGCTGGCCGCCTACGTCCAGGCCGTGAAGGCGCAGACCTTTCCCGCCGCCGAGCACGGATTCTCTGTATGAACACGGTCAAGACCATCCTGGAACTGCGCGCCGCGGTGGCCCAGGCCCGCGCCGAGGGCAAGCAGATCGGCTTCGTACCGACCATGGGCAACCTGCATGCCGGGCATGCCGCCCTGGTCACCAAGGCCGCCCAGCGCGCCGATTTCGTGGTCGCCAGCATCTTCGTCAACCCCCTGCAGTTCGGCCCCAGCGAAGACCTGGACAAGTACCCGCGCACCCTCGCCGCCGACCAGGACAAGCTGATCGAAGCCGGATGCCATTTGCTGTTCGTGCCCGATGTCGATGAAATCTACCCCGCCGGCATGAACGGCCAGACCCGCATCCAGGTGCAGGGCGTGTCCGAGGGCCTGTGCGGCGCCAGTCGCCCCGGCCATTTCGAGGGTGTCGCCACCGTGGTGACCAAGCTGTTCAACATGGTGCAGCCGGATCTCGCGGTGTTCGGCCAGAAGGACTTCCAGCAGCTGGCGGTGATTCGCACCCTGGTGCGCGACCTGAACATGCCGATCCAGATCATCGGCGAACCCACGGTGCGGGCTGCCGACGGCCTCGCCCTGTCCTCGCGCAACGGCTACCTCAACGCCGAGCAGCGCGCCGCCGCGCCGACCTTGTATCAGGGCCTGCAGCAGATGGCCGAGGCGATTCGCGCCGGTGAGCGCGATTATCCCAAGCTGATCGCCGCCGCCCAGCAGGCGCAGCGGGCCCAGGGCTTTCGCCCCGACTACCTGGAGGTGCGCGAAGCCGGCAGCCTGCGCCCGGCCACGGCGGAGGATCGGCAGCTGGTGATCCTGGTCGCGGCCTTCATCGGCAGCACCCGCCTGATCGACAACCTGGCCTTCGAGCTCGACAGCCCGGATTAGCGGTCGCCCGCAACCCTTGCCGGTCAAAGGCGCTTCGGGCACACTCTGCCGCCGTTTGTGGACCCGCTCTAGGAGAACGCCATGCACGCCATCATGCTCAAGGCCAAACTGCACCGCGCCGAAGTCACCCATGCCGTGCTCGACTACGAGGGCTCCTGCGCCATCGACGGCGAATGGCTGGACCTGGCCGGCATCCACGAATACGAGCAGATCCAGATCTACAACGTCGACAATGGCGAGCGCTTCACCACCTATGCGATCCGCGGCGAAGCCGGCTCGCGGATGATCTCGGTCAACGGCGCCGCCGCGCACAAGGCCAAGGTCGGCGACCGGGTCATCATCTGCGCCTATGCCCACTACAGCGAGGCGGAACTGGCCCAGTTCAAGCCACGCATGCTCTACATGGCGCCCGGCAACGAACTCAGCCATACCAGCAACGCCATTCCGCTGCAGGTTGCCTGACCCGCCCCTGCCACAGTTAGACTAAAGGCCCGGACTCATCCGGGCTTTTTATTGCCCGTCTGTTTCATCGACTGCCGCCGCACAAGGAAGCCAGCCACCATGGCGTACTATCAGCAACCGCACGACATTACCGCCCTGCCCAATTGGCGCGCCCTGGCCGAACACAGACGGGAACTGGCTGGCTTCAGCTTGCGCGCAGCCTTCGCCACCGAAGCCCAACGCTTCGCCCGTTTTTCGCTCAGCAGTTGCGGTCTGCTGCTCGACTACTCGAAGAACCTGATCACCGAGCAGACCCGCGAATTGCTGGTCGGCCTGGCACGGCAGGCTGGTCTGCAAGACGCCATCGACGCCATGTTCAGAGGCGATCCGATCAATGCCTCCGAGGCCCGCCCGGCGTTGCACACCGCCCTGCGCCGGCCGATCGGCGACCGGGTGCTGGTCGACGGCGTCGACGTCATGCCCGAGGTGCAACGGGTACTGCAGCAGATGACCGAGCTGGTGGGCAAGATCCACGACGGACTTTGGCGCGGCCATAGCGAGAAGCCCATCACCGACGTGGTCAATATCGGCATCGGCGGCTCCTTTCTCGGCCCGCAACTGGTCTCCGAAGCCCTGCTGCCCTTTGCCCAGCGCGGCGTGCGCTGCCACTACCTGGCCAATATCGACGGCAGCGCCTTCCATGAACTGGCCGCCAAACTGCGCGCCGAAACCACCCTGTTTATCGTCTCCTCCAAATCCTTCGGTACCCTGGAGACCCTGAAGAACGCCCAGGCGGCGCGGCACTGGTACCTGGCCCAGGGCGGCCCCGAGGCCAAGCTGCACCGTCACTTCGTCGGCGTGACCAGCAACCGCGATGCGGCCCTGGCCTTCGGCATCCACGAAGCCAATATCTTCCCCATGTGGGACTGGGTCGGCGGGCGTTATTCGCTGTGGTCGGCCATCGGCCTGCCGATCGCCCTGGCCATCGGCATCTCCAACTTCAAGGAACTGCTGGCCGGCGCCTACAGCATGGATGCACATTTCCAGCAGGCACCCTTCGAAGAGAACATGCCGGTGCTGCTGGCGTTGCTGGGCATCTGGTACGGCAATTTTTGGGGCGCCCAGAGCCAGGCGATCCTGCCGTACGATCACTACCTGCGCAATTTCACCAACCATCTGCAGCAACTGGACATGGAGTCCAACGGCAAGGCCGTGCTGCAGGATGGTCAACCCGCGCGCTGCGCGACCGGCCCGGTGATCTGGGGCGGCGTCGGCTGCAACGGCCAGCACGCCTACCATCAGTTGCTGCACCAGGGCACGCCGCTGATCCCGGCCGACTTCATAGTGCCGGTGGTCAGCTTCCACCCGCTGGCCGATCACCATCAGTGGCTGTACGCCAACTGCCTGTCGCAGAGCCAGGCGCTGATGCGCGGCAAGACGCTGGAGGAAGCCCAAGCCGAACTGCGCGCCCAGGGCCTGCACGAAAGCGAGGTACAGCGCCTGGCGCCGCACAAGGTGGTCCCGGGTAACCGGCCGAGCAACACCCTGGTGCTCGAGCGCGTCAGCCCCAAGCGCCTGGGAGCGCTGGTCGCCCTTTACGAGCACAAGGTATTCGCCCAGAGCGCCATCTGGGGCATCAACGCCTTCGACCAGTGGGGTGTCGAACTGGGCAAGGAGTTGGGCCAGAACGTCTATCAGCGCCTGCTCGGCGAGCCCGTTTCGGCCAGCGAAGACGCCTCCACCCAAGGCCTGATCGACTACTTCCGCAGCCGCCACCGCGGCTGAGCGCGGGCGCCGCGGCAAGCACCGGCAGCGGTGCTACCCTTACGAACACTGCGGACATCACGACAAGGATTCGCCATGTTTGACATCAGCCGCCACCCCGTTGCCGAAGACGTACGCCAGCGCGCCCACCTCAACGAGGACGACTATCGGCGCCTGTACCAGCAGTCGGTCGAAGACCCCGAGGCCTTCTGGGCCGAGCAGGCGAAAAATTTTCTGGACTGGTTCAAGCCCTGGCTCAGCGTCCAGCACAGCGACCTGCACCTGGGTCAGGCCAGCTGGTTCCGCGGCGGCCAGCTGAATGCCAGCTACAACTGCATCGATCGCCATCTGCGCGAGCGTGGCGAGCAGGTCGCACTGATCTGGGAAGGCGACAACCCCAGCGAGTCGGCCCATATCACCTACAACAAGCTGCATCATCATGTCTGCCGCCTGGCCAATGCGCTGAAGAGCCGTGGGGTGCAGAAGGGCGATCGGGTCTGCATCTATATGCCGATGATCCCGGAGGCGACCTACGCCATGCTTGCCTGCGCGCGCATCGGCGCGGTGCACTCGGTGGTGTTCGGCGGCTTCTCCCCCGAGGCGCTGCGCGACCGCATCCTCGACGCCGACTGCCGCACCGTGATCACCGCCGACGAGGGCGTGCGCGGCGGCAAGTACATCCCGCTCAAGGCCAATGTCGACAAGGCCCTGCAAGGCTGCCCGAATGTCTCCACGGTGCTGGTGGCCCAGCGCACCCAAGCCAATATTGAGTGGCACGACTCGCGCGACCTCTGGTACCACGACGCGGTCTCCGCGGCCAGCGACCACTGCCCGCCCGAGCCGATGGACGCCGAGGATCCGCTGTTCATCCTCTACACCTCCGGCTCCACCGGCAAACCCAAGGGCGTGCTGCACACCACCGGCGGTTACCTGCTGATGGCGGCCATGACCCACAAATACGTGTTCGACTACCACGACGGCGACATCTACTGGTGCACCGCCGATGTCGGCTGGGTCACCGGCCACAGTTACATCGTCTACGGTCCCCTGGCCAACGGCGCCACCAGCCTGATCTTCGAAGGCGTGCCCAACTACCCGGATGCCTCGCGCTTCTGGCAGGTGATCGACAAGCACCAGGTGAACATCTTCTACACCGCGCCCACCGCCATCCGCGCCCTGATGCGCGAGGGCGAGGCGCCGGTCAGAAGCTGCTCGCGCACCAGCCTGCGCCTGCTCGGCACGGTCGGCGAGCCGATCAACCCGGAAGCCTGGGAATGGTATTTCAACGTGGTCGGCGACTGCCGCTGCCCGATCGTCGACACCTGGTGGCAGACCGAAACCGGCGCCATCATGATCGCCCCGCTGCCCGGCGCCACCGACCTGAAGCCGGGCTCCGCGACCCGGCCCTTCTTCGGCGTACAACTGGCCCTGCTGGACGAGCAAGGCCAGGAGATCGAAGGCCCCGGCAGCGGCCTGCTGGTGATCAAGGCCAGTTGGCCGAGCCAGATCCGCACCGTGTTCGGCGACCACCAGCGGCTGATCGATACCTACTTCAAG
>JBFHKK010000148.1:0-6469 GCA_041595475.1 Pseudomonas sp.
GAGCACTTCGACGGCTTCTCCATCGGCTCCAACGACCTGACCCAGCTGACCCTGGGCCTGGACCGCGATTCGGGCATAGTCGCGCACCTGTTCGATGAGCGTAATCCGGCGGTGAAGAAGCTGCTGGCCGGTGCCATCGCCGCCTGCAACAAGGCCGGCAAATACATCGGCATCTGCGGCCAGGGCCCCTCGGATCATCCCGATCTGGCCAAGTGGCTGATGGAGCAGGGCATCGAGAGCGTCTCGCTCAATCCCGATTCGGTGCTGGATACCTGGTTCTTCCTGGCCGAAGGCCAGCAAGGCTGAGCCCGACCACACTTTTCTTTTCAAGGGCAGGCCGAACCTGCCCTTTTTTATCCCAGAGCCAAGATGCAGAGCAGCAGCGAGCTTTTTCCCGTCACCCTGGTCAGTGCCGAATTTCGCGGTGACCTGAGCGAAGACGTCTACCGCCTCAAGCCCGGCAACAGTCCCGACAGCAGCGTCGAGCTGGCCCTGACCCGACTGGGTCGGCCCGGTGCCGAACATGAACGCGGCCTGCCGGTGATCCTGATCCACGGCAGCTTCTCCAACCGGCGTTTCTGGTACTCGCCCAAGGGCATTGGCCTGGGCCCCTACCTGGCCCGTGCCGGCTTCGATGTCTGGATCGCCGAGATGCGCGGCCACGGTCTGTCGCCGCGCAACCGCGCCTACAAGCACAACAGGGTCAGCGACTATGTGCGCTTCGACCTGCCGGCGATTGCCGATTTTATCCACGAGCAGAACCCGCGGCCGGCCCACTGGTTGGGTCACTCTCTGGGCGGCATTACCCTGGCCGCGGCGCTGGGTGGGCACTATCTGGACGAGTCCAGGATGGCTTCGGCCGCACTGTTCGGCAGCCAGATCAGCCGTATCTACTGGCCGCTGAAGTTTCCCCCGCTGGAGTGGAGCAGCCGCCTGCTGCTGAGCCGTTTCTCCCTGATCTCCGGCTCGCGCCTGCGTCGCGGCCCTGAGGACGAACCCATCGGTCTGGCCCTGGAAAGCCTGCGCTGGCACGGCCTGTTCGGTCGCTTTGGCGACGAGGAGCGCGACTGGTGGGCCGGTATGCCCGAGGTGCAGGTGCCCTTGCTGGCCGTGGCCGCGGCGGGTGACTTGCAGGATCCGGCCTGGGCCTGCCGCAAGCTGTTCGAGCAGTTCGGCTCGACCCAGCGCGAGTTCGTCTGTCTGGGCAAGGAGCAGGGTTTTGCCAGCGACTTCGGCCATGTGGAAATGCTGGTGAGCAAGGAGGCCCAGGCCGAAGTCTGGCCGCTGATCGAGCGATGGCTGGAGCGCCACTCCAGGCCGCCGCTGGCGTCGGAGACTGGCGATGCGCCCTCATCGGCCCTGGCCGCGCGCTCGTCGTCTGCTTGAATCCTGAGCAGGGCCGATCCAGGCGCGCGGCCCCATCGAGAATCGCCGTTGTCATTTGTTATCGAGGAGCTTTGTCATGCACTACATCACCCCCGACCTCTGTGACGCCTACCCCGAGCTGGTGCAGGTCGTCGAGCCGATGTTCGCCAACTTCGGCGGCCGCGATTCCTTTGGCGGCGCCATCGTCACCGTCAAGTGCTTCGAGGACAACTCCAAGGTCAAGGAACTGGTCGAGCAGCCGGGCCAGGGCAAGGTCATGGTGGTCGACGGCGGCGGCTCCCTGCGTCGCGCGCTGCTTGGCGACATGCTCGCGGAGAAGGCCGCGCAGAACGGCTGGGAAGGCATAGTGGTGTACGGCTGCGTGCGCGATGTCGATGTCCTGGCGCAGACCGACTTGGGCATTCAGGCCCTGGCCAGCCATCCGCTGAAGACCGACAAGCGCGGCATCGGCGATGTAGATGTGCCCGTGACCTTCGCCGGCGTGACCTTCCGCCCGGGCGACTATGTCTACGCCGACAACAACGGCATCATCGTCTCGCCCAGTGCGCTGAGCATGCCGGAGTGATCGGCTAGTCGGCGGCGGAAGTGCCCATGCACGCGCACGACAGCGCCTCCGGCGCCCTGGTGCATGCCCTGCTGCTGGACGGCGAGGGCGGCGCCCGGCCGGTGGCGCTCGAGCAGCTGGGTGACCTGACACTCGGCGAGCGCGAATGTCTCTGGCTGCACTGGGATCGCAGCCATGCGCAGACCCAGGATTGGCTGCGCCAGCAGAGCGGCCTGAGCGCCTTCGCCTGCGACCTGCTGCTGGAGGAGAATACCCGGCCGCGAGCGCTGCCGCTGCCGGATGATGCACTGCTGCTGTTCCTGCGCGGGGTCAACCTCAATCCGGGCGCCGAGCCCGAGGACATGGTCTCGGTGCGCATCTGCGCCGACGCCCGCCGGGTCATCTCCCTGCGCCTGCGCCCGCTGCGCGCCAGCGAGGATTTGCTCCGCGACCTGCAGGCCGGCAACGGGCCGCGCAACTCGTCGGAGCTGATCCTCAGCATGGCCGATTACCTGACCGACAAGGTCGATGCCCTGGTCGCCCAGTTGGCCGAGCAGATCGACCAGCAGGAAGAGCAGATCGACGCCGACGAGCAGCTGATCCCCGATCATGACCTGCTCCTGCAGTTGCGCCGCCGGGCCGCCGGCCTGCGGCGCTTCCTGGCGCCGCAGCGCGAGTTGTACGCGCAGCTCACGCGCAACCGGCAAAGCTGGTTCCTCACCGATGACAGCGATTACTGGAACGAGTTGAGCAACCGCCTGACCCGCTATCTGGAAGAATTGGAGCTCAGCCGCGAGCGCCTGAGCCTGGTGCTGGATGCGGAAAAGCGCCGCATGGACGAGCGCATGAACCGCATCATGTATCGCTTCAGCCTGGTCACCATGATCTTCCTGCCGATGAGCTTCCTCACCGGCGTGCTCGGCATCAACGTCGGCGGCATGCCCGGCGCGGAGAGCCCGCTGGGCTTTCTCGTGGCCTGCCTGATCATGCTGGCCATCGGCCTTGGCCAGTGGGCGCTGTTCAGGCGCTGGCGCTGGCTCTGATGTGACCTGACGCGCGCCGCCCGCGTCTAGCCGTGACGTCTCCCGAGGTTCGCCATGCCCGATCCATTCGAAGAATCCCTGCGCGATCTGCTCAAGTCCTCGGCGTCCAGCCACGACGACGATGCCTGCCTGCACCGCGTATTGAAGACCGCCAACCGCCAGCTGGGCGCCGGCGACCTCTTCGGCCTGCTCGGTCACTGGTTCGATGCCCTGATGATCGCCCTGAGCCAGGGTAGGGGGCATGTCGCCCCCGTGACCCGGCGTACTCCCTTCCCCCGTTCGACTGACAAGGCTGACTGAAATGGAACTCGATCCCTGGACCCAAAGCCTGATCGCCGCCATGACCGCTCTCTGGACCAAGGTGGCGGGCTTTATCCCCAACCTGTTCGTCGCCCTGATCCTGGTCCTGCTCGGCTTCGTCGTGGCCAAGTTGCTCGATACCCTGTTGTCCAAGCTGCTCGGCAAGCTCGGCCTGGACCGCCTGATGGCCGGCACCGGCCTGACCAAGATGCTCGGTCGGGTCGGCATCCAGGTGCCGGTATCGGCGCTGATCGGCAAGATCGTCTACTGGTTCGTGCTCTTGATCTTCCTGGTCTCGGCCGCCGAGTCCCTGGGTCTGCAGCGGGTCTCCGGCACCCTCGATGTGCTGGCCCTGTACCTGCCCAAGGTGTTCGGCGCGGCCCTGGTGCTGATGGCCGGCGTGCTCCTCGCTCAGCTGGTCAGCGGCCTGGTGCGTGGCGCTGCCGAAGGGGTCGGGCTCGACTATGCCCAGGGTCTGGGGCGTATCGCCCAGGGCCTGGTGATCATCATCAGCATCTCGGTGGCCATCGGTCAGCTGGAGGTCAAGACCGAACTGCTCAACAACGTCATCGCCATCGTGCTGATCTCGGTCGGCCTGGCGGTGGCCCTGGCGCTGGGCCTGGGCAGCCGGGAAATCGCCGGGCAGATACTGGCCGGCATCTATGTGCGGGAGCTCTATGAGGTCGGCCAGCAGGTTCAGATCGGCGAGGTGGAAGGGCAGATCGAGGAGATAGGCACGGTCAAGACCATCCTCCTGACCGATGCCGGCGAGCTGATCTCGCTGGCCAATCGCACGCTGCTCGAGCAACGGGTGAACAGTCGCTGAGGCCCTTGAGCGCCAATCCCTGCTAATGTATGCCGCCAAACCCGACGCCTGATGGATCAGGCGCTGGCGGCTTGTGTCCCGACTGTCGGCCCGACTCGTTTTGAATAAAGCCCAACCCCTGTCTGCGCGTTACGACCCCCGCGAGCTTTCCGATGAGGAACTGGTGCTGCAGGCGCATGACGAATTGTTTCATAACACCCGCGCCTATGAAGAGTTGATGCGCCGTTATCAGCGCACCCTGTTCAATGTCTGCGCGCGTTACTTGGGCAATGATCGCGATGCCGACGATGTCTGCCAGGAAGTCATGCTCAAGGTGCTTTACGGGCTGAAGAACTTCGAGGGCAAGTCCAAGTTCAAGACCTGGCTGTACAGCATCACCTACAACGAGTGCATCACCCAGTACCGCAAGGACAGGCGCAAGCGCCGGCTGCTCGATGCCCTGAGCCTGGACCCCACCGAGGAGGCCTCGGAGGAGAAGGCGCCGAAGGCCGAGGACCGTGCCGGACTTGACCAGTGGCTGGTGCATGTCAATCCGATCGATCGCGAGATTCTGGTGCTACGTTTTGTCGCAGAGCTGGAGTTTCAGGAGATTGCCGACATCATGCATCTGGGGCTGAGTGCCACCAAGATGCGTTATAAGCGCGCACTCGATCGCTTGCGCGAGAAGTTTTCCGGGCTCGACGACAGTTAGGCGAATAATCCTCGGTAAAGACTCTTTAGTCTGGCAGCCGTTCTGCTAGACTCGCCGCCGCTTTTGCCACTTGCTCATCAGTGGTCATTTAATTACTTCGCAACTTTGGGGATTTAACGGATGAATCTGAATCACACCTTTGGCCTGGTCCTGGGTTCTCTGGCCGCGGCTGTTTCCTTCAACGCCCTGGCGCAGGGCCAGGGCGCCGTCGAGGTGGAGGCTTTCGGCAAGCGCTACATGACCGACAGCTCGAGCGACCTGTCCAACGGCAACCTGCTCGGCGGCTCGCTGGGTTACTACCTGACCGACGACGTCGAACTGACCCTGTCCTATGGCGAGTACCACGACATCCGTTCGGAAAACGGTACCGGCAACAAGAACATCAAGGGCAACCTGGCCGGTCTGGATGCCACCTACCATTTCGGTCAGCCGGGCACCGGCCTGCGTCCCTACATCTCGGCGGGCTTTGCCCACCAGAACATCAGCAACGTGCCGCCCCGCACCGGCCGTGACCACTCCACCTTCGCCAATGTCGGCACCGGCCTGAAGTATTTCTTCAGCGAGAATGTGTTCGCCAGCGCCGGCCTGGACGGTCACTACAACATCGATGCCAACCACGCCGAGTGGTCGGCCGGCTTCGGCCTGGGCGCCAACTTCGGTGGCGCCAGCAAGCCGGCAGCGGCACCCGCGCCGGCCCCTGTGGCCGCAGTCGAGCCGGCGCCTGCGCCGGTACAGGCCGAGCCTGCGGTGGAAACCGTGCGCGTCGAGCTGGATGTGAAGTTCGATTTCGACAAGGACAGCGTCAAGGCCGAGAGCCAGGGCGACATCAAGAACCTCGCCGATTTCATGAACCAGTACCCGCAGACCCGCACCACCGTCGAGGGTCACACCGACTCGGTCGGCAGCGACGCCTACAACCAGAAGCTCTCCGAGCGTCGTGCCAACGCCGTGCGCCAGGTGCTGGTCAACCAGTACGGCGTGTCCGGCGAGCGCGTCAATGCCGTCGGCTACGGCGAAAGCCGCCCGGTGGCCGACAACGCCAGCGATGCCGGCCGCGCGATCAACCGCCGCGTGGAAGCCGAAGTCGAAGCCCAGATCAAGCAATAAGCGATCTGAGCTGGTGAGAAGCCCGGCCCTGGCCGGGCTTTTCTTTGCCTGAAAAAAAGCCCGGCCAGAGGCCGGGCAAAGACTACTCCGCAGGAGCGAAGCGGTTAGGCGCTTTGCGCCAGGGCCAGCGTCTGCTGGGCGCTGGCGACCTCACCGATGACCAGTATGGCCGGGCTCTTCAGGGCGAAAGCCTCGGCGTCGCCCTGCATCGCGGCCAGGCTGCTGCGACATTCGCGTTGCTGCGCCAGCGAGGCGTTCTCGATCATGGCCACGGGCATATCGTCACGCATGCCGCCGGCCAACAGGCCGTCGCGGATCTCGGCCAGCTTGGCCACCCCCATGTAGACCACCAGGGTGGTGCCGGTCTGGGCCAGGGCTGGCCAGTTGAGGCGGCTGTCGTCCTGGGTGTGGGCGGTGACCAGGGTCACGCCGCGGGCCACGCCGCGCAGGGTAAGGGGAATGCCGCACTGGGTGGCGCCGGCCAGGCCCGCGGTGATGCCGTTGACCAGCTCCACCTCGATGCCGTGGGCGCTCAGCCAGTCGGCTTCCTCGCTGCCGCGGCCGAAGATGCA
>JBFHKK010000149.1:0-6453 GCA_041595475.1 Pseudomonas sp.
GTCCTACGTGCTCGGCGGCCGCGCGATGGAGATCGTCTACGAGGAAGAAGAGCTCAAGCGCTACATGCGCGAAGCTGTGCAGGTGTCCAACGACAGCCCGGTGCTGCTCGATCACTTCCTCAACTGCGCCATCGAGGTGGACGTGGATGCGGTGTGCGACGGCGAGCAGGTGGTGATCGGCGCGATCATGCAGCACATCGAACAGGCCGGAGTGCACTCCGGTGACTCCGCCTGTTCGCTGCCGGCCTATTCGCTGCCGCAGCACATTCAGGACGAGATCCGTGAGCAGGTGCGCAAGATGGCCCTGGAACTCGACGTGGTTGGTCTGATGAACGTGCAGATGGCAGTGCAAGGCGAAGACATCTACGTGCTGGAAGTGAACCCGCGTGCTTCGCGCACCGTGCCGTTCGTTTCCAAGTGCATCGGCGAATCCCTGGCCAAGGTGGCGGCCCGGGTCATGGCCGGCAAGACGCTCGCCGAGGTCGGCTTCACCCAGGAGATCATTCCGCCGTTCTTCAGCGTCAAGGAAGCGGTGTTCCCGTTCAACAAGTTCCCCGGCGTCGACCCCATCCTCGGCCCGGAGATGAAGTCCACCGGTGAGGTCATGGGCGTCGGCGACAGCTTCGGCGAGGCCTTCGCCAAGTCCCAGCTGGGCGCCAGCGAGATACTGCCGAACAGCGGCTGTGCCTTCATCAGCGTGCGCGAGGACGACAAGCCGGCCGCCGTGCAGGTCGCCCGCGATCTGGTCGAGCTGGGCTTCGAGGTGGTCGCCACCGCCGGCACCGCCAAGGTGATCGAGGCCGCCGGCCTGCCGGTGCGTCGGGTGAACAAGGTCACCGAGGGCCGCCCGCACGTCGTCGACATGATCAAGAATGACGAAGTCACCCTGATCATCAACACCACCGAGGGGCGTCAGTCCATCGCCGACTCCTACTCGATCCGTCGAAACGCCCTGCAGCACAAGATCTACTGCACCACCACCATCGCGGCGGGGCAGGCGATCTGTGAGGCGCTCAAGTTCGGTCCGGAAAAGACCGTGCGCCGGCTGCAGGATCTGCATGCAGGAATCAAGGCATGACCAAGTTTCCCATGACCGTGCAGGGCGCCCGCGCCCTGGAAGAGGAGCTCAAGCACCTGAAAACCGTGTTGCGTCCGCAGATCACCCAGGCCATCGCCGAGGCCCGCGAGTTGGGCGATCTGAAGGAGAACGCCGAGTACCATGCCGCGCGCGAGCAGCAGGGCATGGTCGAGGCGCGCATCCGCGACATCGAGGGGCGCCTGCAGAATGCCCAGGTGATCGACATCAGCAGCATTCCGCACAGCGGCAAGGTGATCTTCGGCACCACGGTGGAGATCGCCAACGTCGAGACCGATGAAAGCGTGACCTATCAGATCGTCGGCGACGACGAGTCGGACATCAAGCGCGGCAAGCTGTCGGTCAGCTCACCGATCGCCCGCGCCCTGGTGGGCAAGGCGGAAGGCGACGTGGTGGCGGTGAAGACGCCCAGCGGTGTGGTCGAGTACGAGATTGTCGAAGTTCGCCATCTATAGTCCGACCTCGCTCGGGGCCGGCGCCATCGCCTGGCTGCTGGCTCAGACGCTCTGGGTCGGCGGCCTCTGGCTGCTGCATTTTCTGGTGCTGCCGGCCCTCGGCCACTGGGGGCTGGCGCCCCTGCTGGTGGAGGAGATCGGCGCCGCGCTGAGCGCCGTGCTGGTCGGCCTGACCCTGTGCTGCGCGGTGCTGCAACTGCTGGTGCTGATTCGCGCGCAGTCGCTACGGAGCCTGTGGCGCGACCTGCGCGGTCAGCTGCTGCTGACTGTGCTGTTGGCGGCCGCGGCCTATCTGGGCGTGCTGCGCTGGTGGCCGGATGCTCGGCAGTGGTTGCTGTTCGGCTATATGGTGCTGGTGTTCTGCGGGATGCTGCTGGTGCTGCAGCCGGTGCCCGGTCGGCGCGCCTGACCGCAAGTGGCCGACCGCCCGGTAGCGTCCGGCGCTGGCTCAGGCCTGGTGGCGGCTGATATTGGACAGGTTGCGGTTGGCCTTGGGGTTCTTGCGATAGATCAGCGCCATCTTGCCGATGACCTGCACCAGCTCGGCCTTGGCCGTTTTGCACAGGGCGTCGATGGCGGCCAGGCGGTCCTCGCGCTCGGTGATGCGCAGCTGCACCTTGATCAGTTCGTGATCAGCGAGCGCCCGCTCCAGTTCGGCCAGCACGCCCTCGGTCAGGCCGTTGTCGGCCACGATCAATACAGGCTTTAGGTGATGGCCGATAGATTTGAATTGTTTCTTCTGCTCCGGGGTGAGCGGCATAATCTGAACCCTGACTGATCTGGAAAAAGCGGCGGCTAGTTTACCCGAGCCTTTCTGGGGTCGCCCAATTATTCACCGGTTGCTAATCCGAGGTGCCCATTTTGGCCCGCTCCAAAACCAGCCCGCGATGGCTGAAAGAACACTTCGACGATCCCTACGTGAAGATGGCGCAGAAGGACGGCTACCGTTCGCGGGCCAACTACAAGCTGCTGGAGATCCAGGAAAAGGACCGGATTCTGCGCCCCGGCATGACGGTGGTCGATCTGGGTGCGGCGCCCGGCGGCTGGTCCCAGGTCACCAGTCGGGTGATCGGCGACAAGGGGCGCCTGATCGCCTCGGACATCCTGGAGATGGACAGCATCCCCGATGTCACCTTTATCCAGGGCGACTTCACCGAGGATGCCGTGTTCGCGCGGATTCTCGAGGCCATCGGCGAACACCCGGTCGACCTTGTTATCTCGGATATGGCCCCCAATATGAGTGGGGTAAGGGCGGCCGATCAGCCGCGCGCCATGTACCTGTGTGAACTGGCACTGGATCTGGCGTCAAGAGTGCTGCGTCCCGGCGGCGATTTTCTGATCAAGATCTTCCAGGGCGAAGGCTTCGACCAGTACCACAAGCAGGTGCGCGAGTTGTTCGACAAGGTGCAGATGCGCAAGCCGCTGTCCTCGCGCGACCGCTCGCGCGAGCAGTATCTGCTGGCCAGGGGCTTTCGCGGCGGCGAATAGCGATGCAACCCATCGCCAACCCGGCAGTCCAACCTGAGGTGAGGCCGGGGCGCGGCGGCGAGGGGCCAAATAAAGGGTTACAGACGGCGCCTGCCAGGTAGGGGCGTTTGTAGTAAGTTAGATCGGTAACTAACTGGTCGTCATGCGAAGCACGCTTCGGCACGGGGCCTGCTTCAGAGGGTAGCTAATTGAACGACATGGCAAAGAATCTGGTCCTGTGGCTGATCATCGCCGCCGTATTGGTGACGGTGATGAACAATTTCTCCACACCGAACGAGTCCAGCAAGCTGACCTATTCGGACTTCATCCAGCAGGTCCAGGACGGCCGGGTGCAGCGCGTCACGGTGGACGGCTACATCATCAGCGGCGTGCGCCAGGACGGCTCGTCCTTCGAGACCGTGCGCCCGGCGATTCAGGACAACGGCCTGATCAAGGATCTGATCGACAACAATGTGCAGATCGTCGGCAAGCAGCCCGAGCAGCAGAGCATCTGGACCCAACTGCTGGTGGCGAGCTTCCCGATTCTGGTGATCATCGCCGTGTTCATGTTCTTCATGCGCCAGATGCAGGGCGGTGCCGGCGGCAAGGGCGGGCCCATGAGCTTCGGCAAGAGCAAGGCGCGGCTGCTGTCCGAGGATCAGGTCAAGACCACCTTCGCCGACGTCGCCGGCTGCGACGAGGCCAAGGAAGAGGTCAAGGAGTTGGTGGAGTTTCTCCGCGACCCGGGCAAGTTCCAGCGCCTCGGCGGTCGCATTCCCCGTGGCGTGCTGATGGTCGGCTCGCCCGGTACCGGCAAGACCCTGCTGGCCAAGGCCGTGGCCGGCGAGGCCAAGGTACCTTTCTTCACCATCTCAGGCTCCGACTTCGTCGAGATGTTCGTCGGCGTCGGCGCCTCCCGCGTGCGCGACATGTTCGAGCAGGCCAAGAAGCACGCGCCCTGCATCATCTTCATCGACGAGATCGATGCGGTCGGCCGCCATCGTGGCGCCGGCATGGGCGGCGGCCATGACGAGCGTGAGCAGACCCTCAACCAGTTGCTGGTGGAGATGGACGGCTTCGAGATGAACGATGGCGTCATCGTCATCGCCGCCACCAACCGCCCGGACGTGCTCGACCCGGCGTTGCTGCGTCCGGGCCGCTTCGACCGCCAGGTGGTGGTCGGCCTGCCGGATATCCGCGGCCGCGAGCAGATCCTCAAGGTGCACATGCGCAAGGTGCCCATGGGCGAGGACGTCAATCCGGCGGTGATCGCCCGCGGCACCCCGGGTTTTTCCGGCGCCGACCTGGCCAACCTGGTCAACGAGGCTTCGCTGTTCGCCGCCCGTGCCGGCAAGCGCCTGGTCGAGATGAAGGAATTCGAACTGGCCAAGGACAAGATCATGATGGGCGCCGAGCGCAAGTCCATGGTCATGTCCGAGAAGGAGCGGCTCAATACCGCCTTCCACGAGGCCGGCCATGCCATAGTCGGGCGCCTGGTGCCCGAGCATGATCCGGTCTACAAGGTGTCGATCATTCCGCGCGGTCGAGCGCTGGGCGTGACCATGTTCCTGCCCGAGGAAGATCGCTACAGCCTGAGCAAGCGGGCGTTGACCAGCCAGATCTGCTCGCTGTTCGGCGGGCGTATCGCCGAGGAGATGACCCTGGGCTTCGACGGCGTCACCACCGGTGCCTCCAACGACATCCAGCGCGCCACCCAGTTGGCGCGCAACATGGTCACCAAGTGGGGCCTGTCGGAGAAGCTCGGCCCGCTGATGTATGCCGAGGAGGAGGGCGAGGTATTTCTCGGTCGCAGCATGGGTACCCAGCACAGCAATGTGTCGGCCGATACGGCGAAGATGATCGATCTGGAAGTGCGCAGCATCATCGATCAGTGCTACAGCACCGCCAAGCGCCTGCTCGAGGAGAATCGCGACAAGCTCGATGCCATGGCCGAGGCCCTGATGAAGTACGAAACCATCGATTCGGAGCAGATCGACGACATCATGAACGGCCGCGCGCCGCGCGAGCCAAAGGGGTGGGGCGATGGCGGCAGTGGCGCGCCTTCGGCCAAGACCGACGAAGCCGAGAGTCCCGAGAAACCGATCGGTGGGCCTGCCGCCGAGCACTAAGGTCAGCAATGTCCGTTACCCCTAGCCCGAGCCGGCTGCCCTGTGGCAGCCGGCTTCTTGATTTGTCCCGTCCGCAGGTGATGGGCATTCTCAATGTCACGCCCGATTCGTTTTCCGATGGCGGCCGCTATACCCGTCGCGACGCGGCGCTGCGCCGCGCCGTCGAGATGGTCCAGGCCGGCGCCAGCCTGGTCGATGTCGGCGGCGAGTCAACCCGTCCGGGGGCTCGGCCGGTTTCGCCGACCGAGGAACTCGAGCGCGTTGCGCCCGTGGTCGAGGCGATCGCCGCTGAAGTCGATGTGATCATTTCCGTGGATACCTCGACGCCGGCGGTCATGCGTGAATGTGCCCGCCTGGGTGCAGGCCTGATCAACGATGTGCGGGCGCTGCGCCGCGACGGTGCCCTGGACGCCGCTGCCGACAGCGGCTTGCCGGTCTGTCTGATGCATATGCGTGGCGAACCGGGCAGCATGCAGGACGATCCCCAGTATCAGGACGTGTGCGTCGAGGTCCGGGGGTTTCTCGCCGAACGCCTGGCCGCTTGCCTGGCGGCCGGCATTGGCGCCGAGCGGGTCATCCTCGATCCCGGCTTCGGCTTCGCCAAGACCCTGGCGCACAATCTCAGCCTGCTCCGCCATCTGCATTCGCTTCATGAGTTGGGTCGGCCGCTGTTGGTCGGGGTTTCACGCAAGAGCATGATCGGCCAGGTGCTGGGTCACGAGGTGGGCGACCGGCTTTACGGCAGCCTGGCGCTGGCGGCGCTGGCCGTGACCCAGGGCGCCGCCATCCTGCGGGTGCATGATGTCGCCGAGACGGTCGATGTGGTGCGCATGCTAGTAGCGGTTCAGGCCGCAGAATAAGAGAGAAGGAACAGGGCCATGAGCAGAAAGTATTTCGGTACCGACGGTATTCGCGGGCGAGTCGGTGAGTTTCCCATTACCCCGGATTTCATGCTCAAGCTCGGCTGGGCCGCGGGCATGGCCTTTCGCAAGCAGGGCAAGTGCCGCATCCTGATCGGCAAGGACACGCGCATCTCCGGCTATATGTTCGAGTCGGCCCTGGAGGCCGGCTTGCTGGCCGCCGGTGCCGATGTGATGTTGCTCGGTCCCATGCCGACGCCGGCCATCGCCTACTTGACGCGAACCTTCCATGCCGAAGCGGGCATCGTCATCAGCGCCTCGCACAACCCGCACCATGACAATGGCATCAAGTTCTTCTCCGGTCAGGGCACCAAGCTGCCGGACGAGATCGAGCTGATGATCGAGGAGTTGCTGGATGCGCCCATGACGGTGGTCGAGTCGGGTCA
>JBFHKK010000150.1:0-6443 GCA_041595475.1 Pseudomonas sp.
AAGGGCCACCGAGTGTGGCCGCGCTACTGCGGTTAGGAGCAATTCTGCGCCAGGCGCTCGCGCAGTTGACGGCGCTTGGCGTCGATTTCTTCATCACTGTAGTAGCTGCGCTCGCCATTTGCCTCCGTACGGTAATAGCTGAAGCCTTCAGGCACCTGCTCAAGCGAACGGCGCAGTTCGGCGCACTGCTGTTCTTTCCGGGCCTGCTGCTCGGCAGCGGCGGCCGAGGCCTGCGCCTGTTCCTGTCGACGCGCATCGAAATAGCGCTCGCTGCGTTCGAGGCGCTCGCGGGTGTGTTCATCGCGCTCGACGACCTGGGGCCTGACCTCGACCGACTCGGCACCGGCGCCCGCCGGGCGCTGGCCGAAATGCACCTGCCCCTGGGCGTCCACCCAACGGTAAATCTCCGCCGCGGCCAATCCCGGCAGCAGCAGCAGGCAGAGCAGTAGACGCATGGACGTTCTCCCTGAACAAAGTCCCTATCTTATTCGGAGAATCGACGGGCTCGACAGAGCCCTACGATAGATAGCCGCAAGCCTAGGCACGAAAACACAGCGAGTCGGCGACCTAGGGTTGCGCCGGCACCGGCCGGGCTTGCGCGGGCGCATCCAGATGGCCGAGCTGACGCAGCGTTTCCAGGCGCGCACGGGCGCGGTAGCTGTATTCGCTGGTCGGGTAGCGGCTGATGATGAACTCATAGGTCTGCGCCGCATCGACGTACAGGCCCTGACGCTCCAGGCACTGACCGCGCAGCAGGGAAATTTCCGGCTGCAGGTAGCTGCGCGAGCGATTCTTGCGCTCGGCCTGGGACAACTCCAGGATCGCCTGGTCGCACTGACCCTGCTCGTAGAAGCGGTAAGCGCTG
This sequence comes from Pseudomonas sp., assembly GCA_041595475.1. Taxonomy (GTDB): domain Bacteria; phylum Pseudomonadota; class Gammaproteobacteria; order Pseudomonadales; family Pseudomonadaceae; genus Aquipseudomonas. Next base: position 866 of record JBFHKK010000150.1, read on the forward strand.
TCCAGGTGCTGATCGCCCAACCAGCGGGTACAGCCGGTGGCGCTGAGTAACACAAGCAAGATCGACAGGGTTCGCATGGCTCTCTCCTCTAACCAGCGCTGTATCGGCGAGCGCAGCGATTTCTCCAGCCGCCATTCGAGACCGATCTGTGCCCGGGTGGGTTGACCGCCGCCAGGGCAACCGAACAGGCACCGCCGCCATGCCGCTATGCTGATACAAATCAAGGTTCCCGGCAAAGCGCTGCGCTGCAATGTGCAGATTGCCCAAGCGAGGTTCGTCGCCATGCACCTGCAACAGCTACTGGTCGTCATCGACCCGCAAGCCACCAATCAGCTGGCCCTGGAGCGCGCCCTCTGGCTGGCGCGCAAGACCCACGCCCAGTTGCACCTGCTGCTGGTCGAGTACAGCACGGCCCTGGAAGCCAGCCACCCGTTCGACGACGCCTTCCGCGCCCGGGCCAGGGCCGCCCGGCTGGAGGAGCGCAGCACCTGGCTGGAGGAACTGGTTGCGCCGCTGCGCCGCGAAGGTCTGCAACTGGACATCGACGTGCGCTGGGGCAAGCCGCTGCATGCCCTGGTGGAGGAGAAGGCCGCGGAGATCAGCGCCGATCTGGTGTTCAGCAGCATGCCCCACGACAGCCTGCTGAGGCGCCTGCTCCTGAGCAACAGCAGCTGGCAGCTGATCCGCCATTGTCCGGCACCACTGTGGCTGGTCCAACCCGCCGAGTGGTCCGGCCAACGCCTGTGCGCCGCCCTCGACCCCCTGCACAGCGCCGACAAGCCGGCGCAGCTGGACCATCAGCTGATTCGCAGTGCCCTGCAACTGAGCCAGTCCCTGGGCATGCAAGCCCATTTCGTGCACAGCTACGCGCCGCTACCGCGCAGTCTGGTGTTCGACGCCGAGCTGGTGAGCAACTACGAGCACTACGTGGCCCTCAGCCAGAAGCAGCATCGCCAGGCCTTCGAGCAACTGCTCGCCGGCTACTCGGTCGCCGCCGCCGAGCGCCACCTGCTCGAGGGCTTCGCCGAGGAGGCCGTGCCCCGCTTCGTCGAAGAGCAGAAGATCGACCTGCTGCTGATGGGCGCCATCTCCCGCGGTCATCTGGAGACGGCCCTGATCGGCCATACCGCCGAGCGCCTGCTGGACAAACTGGGCTGCGACCTGCTGATCCTCAAACCCGAAACCGCCGAAGAAGGCGCTCCCGAACAATGACTTGGGGTCGGCGGCGTAGTAGCCTCGCGCAACGCCGCAACCCTGGAGTCCGTGCATGACCTTTCGCCGCACCAAGATAGTCGCCACCCTCGGCCCCTCGAGCAACTCGCCGCAGATGCTCGAGCAGCTCATCCTCGCCGGCCTGGACGTGGCCCGCCTGAACTTTTCCCACGGCTCGCCCGAGGAGCACCAGGCCCGCGCCCAACTGGTCCGCGAACTGGCCGCCAAGCACGGCCGCCATGTGGCGCTGCTCGGCGATTTGCAGGGCCCCAAGATCCGCATCGCCAAGTTCACCGACAAACGCATCGAGCTGAAGGTCGGCGACCGCTTCACCCTGTCGACCAGCCACCCGCTGAACGCTGGAACCGCGAGCATAGTCGGCATCGACTACCCGGATCTGGTCAAGGACTGCGGCGCGGGCGATGAACTCTTGCTCGACGACGGCCGGGTGATCCTGCGCGTGGAATCGGTCAGCGCCGATGCCCTGCACTGCCAGGTGCTGATCGGCGGCCCGCTGTCCGATCACAAGGGCATCAACCGCCGCGGCGGCGGCCTGACCGCTCCGGCCCTGACCGACAAGGACAAGGCCGACATCAAGCTGGCCGCGGCCATGCAACTGGATTACCTGGCGGTGTCCTTTCCGCGTGATGCCGCCGACATGGAATATGCCCGCCGGCTGCGCGACGAGGCCGGCGGCAGCGCCTGGCTGGTGGCCAAGATCGAGCGCGCCGAGGCGGTGGCAGACGATGAAACCCTCGATGGCCTGATCCGCGCCAGCGATGCGGTGATGGTCGCGCGTGGCGACCTCGGGGTGGAAATCGGCGACGCCGAGCTGTGCGGCATCCAGAAGAAGATCATCCTGCACGCCCGCCGCCACAACAAGGCGGTGATCACCGCGACCCAGATGATGGAGTCGATGATCCACAACCCCATGCCGACCCGGGCCGAGGTCTCCGATGTGGCCAACGCCGTGCTCGACTACACCGATGCGGTCATGCTCTCGGCGGAGAGCGCCGCCGGCGCCTATCCCCTCGAGGCGGTGCAGGCCATGGCGCGCATCTGCGCCGGCGCCGAGAAGCACCCCACCAGCCAGCGCTCCAGCCACCGCCTCGGCAAAAGCTTCGAACGCTGCGACGAAAGCATCGCCCTGGCGGCCATGTATACCGCCAATCACTTCCCCGGGGTGAAGGCGATCATCGCCCTGACCGAGAGCGGCTACACGCCGTTGATCATGTCGCGAATCCGCTCCGCGGTGCCGATCTTCGCCTTCTCCCCGCACCGCGCCACCCAGGCCCGCGCGGCGCTGTTTCGCGGCGTCTATCCGGTGCCCTTCGACCCCGCCTCCCTGCCGCCGGAGCAGGTCAGCCAGGCGGCGGTGGATGAGTTACTCAAGCGCGGGGTGGTCGAGCCGGGGGACTGGGTGATACTGACCAAGGGCGACAGCTACCACACCATCGGCGGCACCAACGGCATGAAGATTCTGCATGTCGGGGAAAAGCTGGTCTAAGCCTCCCTGCCGCTGCAGCACAGGGCCGCTCGTTCGAGCGGCCTTTTCGTTGGTGCCGGGGGTCAGGCCGCCCTAGGCGTGGGGCAGGAAAGGGTCGGCGAAGATCTGGTTGCGCGGCAGGCCGGCGAGGTAGAGGCGCCGGGCAAAGGCCTCGACGCTCTCGGGGCCACCGCAGAGCAGGGCCCGGGTCTGCCTTGAGCGCAGCTGCAAGCCCGCCAGGGCGGCGGGCAAGTCGGCCGCGACCCACAGCTCGACCTCAAGCTGCGGATGCTCGCCGGCCAACTCGTGCAGGCGCTCGGCCAGGTAGTGCTCGGCCGGCTCGCGCGCCAGGTGCAGCAGCCGGATCGCGCCCGTATGCGCCTGGCGCAGCGCCTCGCGCAGGATGCCGAACAGTGGCGCCAGCCCCGTCCCCGCGGCCAGCAGCCAGAGCGGCTGGGCCTGCCAGTCGGCCTCGTAGTGCAGGGCGCCGCCGCGCAATTCTCCCAGTCGCAATTCCTCACCGGGCTCGAATTGTCGGGCGGCATCGCAGAAGGCGCCGGCCTTGCCACAGTCCAGGTGGAATTCCAGCCAGGGATCCTGCTCGGGCAGACTGGCCAGCGAATAGGGCCTGGCGATCCCCGCCTGGGTCCACAGCAGCAGATGCTGACCGGCCTGGTAGCGCAGCGGCCGCTGCGGCACCAGACGCAGGCGCAGGACACTGGGGCTGAGCCAGTCGCAGGCGTGAATCAGGGCCGGCTGACCGTCGCGCTGCGGGTCGAACACCTCGACCTCCAGGTCCTCGACAATTTGGCACTGGCAGGCCAGTCGCCAACCCTGCTCGCGCCGCCGCGCCTGCAGCGCCTCGGGCTTGGCGTCCTCTGGTTCGCCACGCAGACAGCGCACCAGGCACGCATGGCAGCTGCCGGCGCGACAACTGTAGGGCACGGCGACGCCGGAGCGATGCAGCGCGTCCAGCAGATTCTCGCCGGGCGCCACCAGCTGACAGCGTCCCGCTACCCGCAGCTCAGGCATCCGCTGTTTCCCAGGACGCCGCACAGCGATTGCGGCCGCTGCCCTTGGCCTGGTAGAGGGCCTGGTCGGCGCGCTGCAGCGCCGCGTCCAGATCATCCCCTCGACCGAGCAAGGTCATGCCGACCGACAGACTCAAGGGCCCGACCTGAACGCCCAGCGGCTCGGCCTGAGAGAAGGCCTCGCGCAGACGCTCGCAGCAGGCGGCCAGCTGGCCGGCCTCGGCATTGGGCAGCAGCAGGACGAACTCCTCGCCGCCGTAGCGGGCGATGACATCGCCATCGCGCAGGCAGGCCTGCGCCACCGAGGCGAAGGTCTGCAGCACGCGGTCGCCGGCGGCATGACCGTGGACATCGTTGATGCGCTTGAAGTGGTCCAGATCGATCAAGGCCAGGCCCAGTTCGCGTCCCTCGCGCAGGCTCGCCAGCTCGCGCTTGGCCAGGCGCAGGAAATGCCGCCGATTGAACAGCCCGGTGAGCTCGTCGGTGGCCGCCAGATCCTCCAGTTGACGCATCATGCCGCGCAGGGTGTCCTGATGCGCCTGCAGGGCGTAACGGCGCTGGCGCATGCCGCGGCGCAGCGCCTGGACATAGCTGGCGAAGAGGCTGAGCCAGAGCATCACGATGCCCAGCACGGTCAGCTGCAGGCTGGCCAGCGCCACATCGAACACCTCGCCACTGAAAGCCTCATGGAGGTTGAGCGCGGCGAAAGCGGAAAAGCCGACGAAGCTGCAGCGCGCGAATACCCGCGGCGGCAACTGGAACACGCCGAACAAAAGCACCAGCACATAGCCCACCAGCAGGCTGCCACGGCCCTCATGGAACTGCGACAGGAGCAACGTCAGCCACAGGAAGGCCACCAGTACCTGAGCCTCGGTCAGGCTGGGATCGCGAAAACGCAGATTGCGTCCGCTGACGAACAGGCCGAGAAAGATCAGCTGGCTGAGCACCACAGCCGCCGCAACCAGCACGGCCGGGAGCAGTGGCACTTGCAACAGGCCGGTCAGCATCGCCACCGCACAGATCAGAGCGGTCATCACGTAGCTGGCCGCAGCCATGGCGAAGCGCTTGAGCAGCAGGCCCTGAACGACCTGCTGCTGGACCCGCCGACTACTCAAGCTCACAGGCATTAGGGCTCCATCCCATAACGGCATTCAGCCATCACTGTACCCGGCCCTCCCCGTGCTGCCTAGCACCCATTCGGGCGACTGGCGAGCCGGCCAGCGCCGTCGCGGCTGTCCGCCCTGAGCCCCGCGCGTTATACTGCCGCGCCTTTTTCAAGCTCGCCGTTCTCGCCTCGAAAGCCGCTTGAAAGTCTGCGCCGGGTCGTGGTCCGGCGCCCCTCGAAGTGCTTGCCCTACCAAAGGAGCGCCCCGCATGACCGTGATCAAGCAAGACGACCTGATCCAGAGCGTCGCCGACGCCCTGCAGTTCATCTCCTACTACCACCCGGTGGACTTCATCCAGGCCATGCACGAGGCCTACCTGAAGGAAGAGTCCCCGGCCGCGCGCGATTCCATGGCGCAGATCCTGATCAACTCGCGCATGTGCGCCACCGGCCACCGGCCGATCTGCCAGGACACCGGCATCGTCACCGTGTTCATCAAGGTCGGCATGGACGTGCGCTGGGACGGCGCCACCATGAGCGTCGACGACATGATCAACGAAGGCGTGCGCCGCGCCTACAACCTGCCGGAGAACGTCCTGCGCGCCTCGATCCTGGCCGACCCGGCAGGTGCCCGCAAGAACACCAAGGACAACACCCCGGCGGTGATCCACTACTCCATAGTCCCCGGCGACAAGGTCGAGGTGGATGTGGCGGCCAAGGGCGGCGGCTCGGAGAACAAGTCTA
>JBFHKK010000151.1:0-6436 GCA_041595475.1 Pseudomonas sp.
GAGTATCAGCAATACCTTTCGGAGCAGCGATGAGCGCGGCGCACCCTGAAATCGGCGCGCCGCGGCGCGTAAATCCCGGCGAAACCCTGCGCCAGGCACGCGAAGCCAGGGGCTTGACCCTTGCGGAAGCGGCCGGCCAGCTGAACCTCACCGCCCAGCGCCTCGGGCAGCTCGAGGCGGGCGCCTTCGACCAACTGCCCGGGCATACCTTCGCCCGTGGCTACGTGCGGGCCTATGCCAAGCTGCTCGGCCTGGATCCGAGTCGCCTGGTGCTTGAATTCGACCAGTTCACCGGCAGCGATGCCGAGGGCAGCCGCGTGCACAGCCTGGGGCGCATCGAGGAACCGCTGAGTCAGTCGCAGCGAGTCTTGCGTTTCTTCGGCGTTGCCTTGCTGGTCACCCTGCTGGCGCTGGCCGGCTACTGGTGGCAGGGCCAGAGCGAGCCCGGCAGCGACCGCCTGGCCGGCAGTGGCATCGAGCAGGTCGAGGTGGAAGGGGCCGACGGCACGACCCAGATTCATGTGCTGGACGAGCCTGAGGACCAGGCCCTGCTGGCCGCCCAAACAGCGCCGGAGCCAGGCTTAGGCGAGGCAGCGCTGGCGTTCGACGAGAGCGCCGAATCGGCACCGGCAAGCGTCAGCGGCGAAACCGCCCCGGCGTCCAGCGAAGCCTCGACTGAGATACCGGAGAGTGCGCCTCAGGCAGTCGCACAAGAGGTGGCGCCGACGCCGGCCGCCGAGGTCAGCGCGGTCCTGGCAGCCGATCAGGGGCGGGTGCAGATCGCCTTTACCGCCGATTGCTGGACTCAGGTGACCGACGCCAATGGCCAGGTGCTGGTCAGCGCCCTGAAGCGCGAGGGCGAAAGCCTGGATCTGGTCGGCAAGGCGCCGATGGAGCTTCGCCTGGGCTACGCGCGCGGCGCGCAGGTGAGTTACAACGGCGCAGCGGTCGATGTGGCGCCCTTTACCTCGGGTGAGACCGCGCGCCTGAAGCTGGGTGGGCAGTAGCATGCAGTGCGAATCACCGATCAAGCGGCGCCAGTCGCGCAAGATCTGGGTCGGCTCGGTGCCGGTGGGCGGTGATGCGCCCATCTCGGTGCAGAGCATGACCAATACCGACACCAACGATGTGGCCGCCACTGTCGCGCAGATCCGCCGGCTGGAAGAGGCGGGCGCCGACATTGTGCGCGTCTCGGTGCCGGACATGGATGCCGCCGAGGCTTTCGGCAAGATCAAGCGGCAGGTCAACTTGCCACTGGTCGCCGATATCCATTTCGATTACCAGATCGCCCTGCGGGTGGCCGAGCTGGGTGTCGACTGCCTGCGCATCAATCCCGGCAACATCGGGCGCGAGGACCGGGTGCGGGCGGTGGTCGAGGCGGCGCGGGACAAGGGCATTCCGATCCGCATCGGGGTCAACGCCGGCTCCCTGGAAAAAGACCTGCAGAAGAAGTACGGCGAGCCGACCCCGGAGGCGCTGGTGGAATCGGCCCTGCGCCATGTCGAGCATCTGGATCGACTGAACTTTCCCGACTTCAAGGTCAGCGTCAAGGCCTCCGATGTGTTCATGGCGGTGGCGGCCTACCGCCTGCTGGCCAAGCAGATCGAGCAGCCGCTGCACCTGGGCATCACCGAGGCCGGCGGCCTGCGCTCCGGCACGGTGAAGTCGGCGGTGGGCCTGGGCATGCTGCTGGCCGAGGGCATCGGCGACACCATTCGCATCTCCCTGGCGGCCGATCCGGTGGAAGAGATCAAGGTCGGCTTCGATATCCTCAAGTCGCTGCGCCTGCGTTCGCGCGGGATCAACTTCATCGCCTGCCCGAGTTGCTCGCGGCAGAACTTCGATGTGGTCAAGACCATGAACGAGCTCGAGGCACGGGTCGAGGATCTGCTGGTGCCGCTGGATGTGGCGGTAATCGGCTGCGTGGTCAACGGCCCGGGCGAAGCCAAGGAGGCGCATATCGGCCTCACCGGCGGCACCCCGAACAACCTGATCTACATCGACGGCAAGCCGGCGCAGAAACTGAGCAACCACAACCTGGTGGACGAGCTGGAGCGGCTGATTCGCCAGAAGGCGGCCGACAAGCTCGCCGCCGATGCCGCCGTGATCGCGCGCAGCTGATAGCCCTTAAGGATTCTTTGTGAGCAAGCCCCTGCAAGCCATCCGCGGCATGAACGATATCCTGCCCGAGCAGACGCCGCTCTGGCGCTACTTCGAAGACAGCGTCGCGCGCCTGCTCGACAATTATGGCTACCGCCAGATCCGCATGCCGATCGTCGAGTTCACCGAGCTGTTCAAGCGCTCGATCGGCGAGGTCACCGATATTGTCGAGAAGGAGATGTACACCTTCGCCGACCGCAACGGCGACTCCCTGACCCTGCGTCCCGAGGGCACCGCGGCCTGCGTGCGGGCGGTGCTCGAGCACGGCCTGAGCGGCGGCGGCCAGGCGCAGAAACTCTGGTATGTCGGGCCGATGTTCCGCCACGAGCGCCCGCAGAAGGGTCGCTATCGGCAGTTCCACCAGATCGGCGTGGAGGCCTTCAACATCGAGGGGCCGGACATAGACGCCGAGCTGATCGTGCTGACCTGGCGCCTCTGGGGGCTGCTCGGCATCCGCGACTCGGTGCGCCTGGAGCTCAATAGCCTGGGCACCAGCGCGGCCCGCGCGCGTTACCGCGAGGCGCTGGTCGAGTATCTCGCGGCCCGCGCCGAGCAACTCGACGAAGACAGCCGCCGGCGTCTGGGCAGCAACCCGCTGCGCATCCTCGACAGCAAGAATCAGGAGACCCAGGCCTTGCTGGCCGATGCGCCCAAGCTGGCGGACTACCTGGACGAAGAGTCGCTGCGCCATTTTGCCGGGCTCAAGGCGCGCCTGGATGCCGCCGGCGTCCCCTATGTGATCAATTCCAAGCTGGTGCGTGGCCTGGACTACTACAGCAAGACCGTATTCGAGTGGGTCACCGACCAGCTCGGCGCCCAGGGCACCGTCTGCGCCGGCGGGCGCTACGACGGCCTGGTCGAGCAGATGGGCGGCAAGCCGACCCCGGGCGTGGGTTTCGCCATGGGCATCGAGCGCCTGGTGTTGCTGATCGAGACCCTGGGTCAGGTGCCGGCGGAGATCGCCCGTCAGGTCGACGTCTACCTCTGTGCCTTCGGCGAGCCGGCCGAGCTGGCGGCCCTGGCCCTGGCCGAGCGCCTGCGCGATCGGCTGCCGACGCTGCGCCTGCAGGTCAATGCCGGCGCCGGCAGTTTCAAGAGCCAGCTGAAGAAGGCCGACAAGAGCGGCGCCCGCTATGCGCTGGTTTTGGGTGAAGACGAACTGGCCCGCCAGGTGGTAGGTTGCAAGCCGCTGCGCGAGGCCGGAGAGCAGCAAGAGATCGCCTGGGAGGCTCTGACCGAGCGCCTGGAAACCTGCCTCGAGCAGGCCTGAAGCACACGCCGATTGAAGCGGATAGGAGTATTGGGGTGGAATCGCGTACCGAAGAAGAACAGCTGGCGTTGATCAAGGAATGGTGGCAGCGCAACGGCATGCCGTTGCTGACCGGCGGCCTGCTGGCGCTGGTGGGGGTGTTCGGCTGGCAGGGCTGGGAGCGTTACCAGACCACTCAGGCCCAGCAGGCTTCCATCCTCTACCAGCAGCTGCTGGAAAGCGCTTTGAGCCCGAGCGGCGAAGCCGATGCGGCCAAGGTGGCCGAGCTTGGCAACAAGCTCAAGGAGGAATTCGGCGCCAGCCACTACGCCCAGTACGGCCGCCTGTTCGTGGCCAAGGTGGCGGTCGAGTCCGACCAGCTGGAGGACGCCGCCGCCGAATTGCGCGCGATCGTCGAGGATCCGGCCGACGAGCATCTGGCCGAGCTGGCGCGTCAGCGCCTGGCCCAGGTGCTGGCGGCCCAGAACATGGCCGACGAGGCCCTCAAGCTGCTGGAGGCCGAGGCGCCCAAGGCTTATCTGGCCAGTCGCGAGGAGCTCAAGGGCGACCTGCTGGTACGCCAGGGTCGCCCGGCCGAGGCGCGCGAAGCCTATACCAAGGCCAAGGCCGCGTTGGCCGACGACGCCGCCGTGGGCGGCCTGCAAATGAAGCTCGACGACCTGGCCAAAGGGGATGCCTGACGTGATGCCATGGAAAAACGCCGTAGTGCTGGCCCTGGCCGTTCTGGTCGTCGGCTGCAGCAGCACCAGCAAGAAGGAGCTGCCGCCGGCAGAACTGCCCGACTTCGAGGAAGAACTCGAGCTGAAGAAGGAGTGGAGTCGTTCGATCGGCGAGGGCCAGGGCGACACCTTCAACATGCTGGTGCCGGCCGTAGAAGGCGAGCGCATTTACGCCGCTGACGTCGAGGGCCTGGTCATGGCCCTGGACCGCTTGAGCGGCAAGGTGATCTGGAAACAGGAACTGGATATCCCGGTCTCTGGCGCGGTTGGCGCCGGCTATGGCCTGGTCCTAGTGGGCACCCTCAAGGGCGAGGTAATCGCCCTGGATACCGCCACAGGCGAGGAGAAATGGCGCGCGCGGGTGACCAGCGAAGTGCTGGCGGCGCCGGCAATCAATGGCGAGGTGGTGCTGGTGCAGACCCAGGACGATCGCCTGATCGCCCTCGATGCCGACAGCGGCAAGCAGCGCTGGATCTACGAGAGCACCCCGGCGGTGCTGACCCTGCGCGGCACCGGCAGCCCGCTGCTGACCAACCGCCTGGCCGTCGCCGGCCTGTCCAGTGGCAAGGTCATCGCCCTGGATGCCCAGCGCGGCATCCCGGTGTGGGAGCAGCGGGTGGCGGTTCCCCAGGGTCGCTCGGAGCTGGAGCGGGTGGTGGACATCGACGGCGGCCTGCTGCTGTCCGGCGGCACCGTCTATGCCGTGAGCTACCAGGGCCGGGTCGCCGCCCTGGACCTGGAGAGCGGGCGCATCCTCTGGCAGCGTGAAGCCTCCAGTTCGGTGGGCCTGGCCCAGGGCTATGGCAACGTCTACGTCAGCCTGGCCGACGGCACCGTCGAAGGCATCGACGAGCGCAGCGCCTCGGCGCTGTGGAGCAACGATGCCCTGGCCCGGCGCCAGTTGTCGGCGCCGGAAGTGTTTTCCAGCTATGTCGCCTTCGGTGACCTGGAAGGCTATCTGCACCTGATCAGCCAGGTCGACGGCCGCTTCGTCGCCCGCGAGCGGATCGACAGCGATGGCCTGCGCGCGCGGCCCCTGGTGGTCGGCAACTGGCTCTATGCCTTCGGCAACGGCGGCAAGCTGGTGGCCCTGACCATCCGTTAAGCCCTGCGCCGCGCCCCGTTCGGCACGTCGGGCGGGGCGCCCAGTCAGGGTTGTGTATTCGGCCGCTGCCCGTGCAGCGGCCTTTGTATTTTTTGAAATAACGTAGTGGAGAGCCTCATGGTTCCCGTAATTGCCCTGGTGGGGCGGCCGAACGTCGGCAAGTCCACCCTGTTCAACCGCTTGACCCGGACCCGCGACGCCATCGTCGGCGACCTCTCCGGTCTGACCCGCGATCGCCAGTACGGCGAGGCCAAGTGGCAGGGGCGCACCTATATCGTCATCGACACCGGCGACATCTCCGGCGACGAGGAGGGCATAGACGCGAAGATGGCCGCGCAGTCGCTGCAGGCCATCGAGGAGGCCGATGCCGTGCTCTTCCTGGTCGACGCCCGGGCCGGCCTCTCGGCCTCCGACCAGATGATCGGCGAGCACCTGCGCAAGCGTAACAAGCACAGCTTTCTGGTGGTCAACAAGGTCGACAACCTCGACCCCGACCTGGCCCGCGCCGAGTTCAGCTCCCTGGGCATGGGCGAGGCCCTGGCCATCGCCGGTGCCCATGGTCGCGGCATCACCCAGATGCTCGAGGCGGTGCTCGGGGGCTTTCCCAAGGACGCCGGTGAGCCGGAGGAGGGCGAAGAGGCCGAAGAGGTTGCCGAAGGCCAGGAGGCCAAGCGTATTCCCGGCCCCAGCGAGAAGGACGGCATCAAGCTGGCGATCATCGGCCGGCCCAATGTCGGCAAGTCGACCCTGGTCAATCGCATGCTCGGCGAGGAGCGGGTGATCGTCTACGACCAGGCCGGCACCACCCGCGACAGCATCTACATCCCCTTCGAGCGTGACGGTGAGAAGTACACCCTGATCGACACCGCCGGCGTGCGCCGACGCGGCAAGATCTTCGAGGCCGTCGAGAAATTCTCGGTGGTCAAGACCCTGCAGGCCATCCAGGATTCCAACGTGGTGGTGTTCGTCATGGACGCCCGCGAGGGCGTGGTCGACCATGACCTCAACCTGCTCGGCTTCGTCCTGGAGAGCGGTCGTGCCCTGGTCATCGCCCTGAACAAGTGGGACGGCATGGAACCGAGCGAGCGCGACTACGTGAAGACCGAGCTGCAGCGCCGGCTGTTCTTCGTCGACTTCGCCGACATCCACTTCATCTCGGCGCTGCACGGCACCGGCGTCGGC
>JBFHKK010000152.1:0-6426 GCA_041595475.1 Pseudomonas sp.
GAAATGCTGGGCCGCAGTGCCGGCGGCGATGCTGGCGGCCACGGCGATATAGGCGAGAATCCGCGAATAGTAATCACGCAGCGGCGGTGCCGGCAGGGTGCGGGGGCGGTCGAGAAAGCTGGCAGTCATAGGCTTGAACAGGGTCCCTGCTGATTTCTTGACGCCTCGGAAGGGCGTCTAGGCCCGAGGCAAGCACTGGGCCAGGCTTTGGGCAGAGCCCGGATCATACCCGCGCCCGGCAACGCCCGCCAAGCGCCCGGCTGGGCGGCGCTGGTGCAGACTGGCCGGGCAATTGGCTGCGCCAGCGGTCCTCTGATTCCGGCGTTAGAAGCGGATGCGCCCGGTAAAGGCATCCTTGAGCATCACCCAGTCGCCGAGGAAACTGTAGAGCGGGTACTGGAAGGTCGCCGGGCGGTTCTTCTCGAAGATGAAGTGACCGATCCAGGCGAAGCCATAGCCCGCCAGTGGCAGTGCCAGCAACCACAGCCACTGGCCGCTGGCCAGGGCATAGGCGAGTATGCCCAGCACCAGCACGCTGCCGACATAGTGCAGGCGCCGGCAGATCGGGTTGCTGTGTTCCTGCAGATAGAAGGGATAGAACTCGGCGAAGCTGCTGTAGTGGTGCGGGGAATGGGTAGCCATCGCGTGCCTCCGGTGCGGTTGTCTGAGGCGCGGGCGAGCGACTGTCCGCGTCTTGGTTCATTCTAACCAGCCTGACCCGCAGCTACGAAGGCTCCGAGCAGCGCGCGGTCCATCTGCTGCCATGGCTAGACCACTGCAACTGGCACCGCCCACATGCCAGCCTCGGTTACAGCACGCCCATCAGTCGCGCGCCTCTTCTACTGAACAACGTACTGGGTTTACACATCTAGCGGCGCGCAGTCATCGCAGCCTGCTCAGTGGCGCCAGAAGGCCGGCATCAGCAGCACCAGCACGGTGAGAATCTCCAGGCGGCCGAGCAGCATGCCCAGGGTCAGCAGCCATTTGGCGACATCCGGCAAGGGCGCATAGTTGCCGGCCGGGCCTATGATCGGGCCCATTCCCGGGCCGACGCCCGAGACGGTGGCGGCGGCGCCGCTGAGCGCGGTCATCCAGTCCAGGCCGCAGAGGGTCAGGGCCAGGGCCAGGGCGGCGATGGTGATGGTGAAGAAGAAGGAGAAGGTCAGAATCGAGCGGACGATGTCCTCGTCGAGGCGGTGCATGTTGTATTGCTGCTTGATCACCGCGCGCGGATGCACCAGCTGCAGCAGGTTGGCCTTGAGCAGGATATAGGCGACCTGGAAGCGGAAGATCTTCAGGCCGCCAGCGGTGGAGCCGGAGCAGCCGCCGATGAAGCCCAAGTAGAAGAACAGCATGCCGGCGAAGCCGCCCCAAAGGGTGTAGTCGCCCAGGGCGAAGCCGCTGGTGGTCATGATCGAGGTGCTGTTGAAGGCCACGTGGCGAACCGCTTCCAGCCAGTGCAGTTCGGTGGTCAGCCAGTACCAAGTGCCCAGCGCCAGCCAGGTGCACAGCAAGATGCCGAGAAAGCCCCTGACCTGCTGGTCGCGGATCAGCGCCTTGCGGTTGCCGCGCATCATGGAAACGTAGAGCACGAAAGGCAGGCTGCCGAGAATCATCAGCACCACTGTGACCCAGTGCACGGCTGGCTGGCTCCAGTGGCCCAGGGACTGGTCGGAGGTGGAGAACCCACCGGTGGCGATGGCCGACATGGCGTGGTTGACCGCATCGAAGGCATTCATGCCCGCAGCCCAGAGTGCGAGGAAGCCGATCAGGCTCAGGCCCAGGTAGGCGGCGACCATGTACTTGGCGACCATGTGCGAGCGCGGCATGACCTTTTCCGAGCGGTCCGAGGACTCGGTCTGGAACAGCCGCATGCCACCGATGCGCAGCATCGGCAGAATGGCCACGGCCATGGCGATGAAGCCGATGCCGCCGAGCCAGTGCAGCAGCGAGCGCCAGATCAGGATGCCCGGCGACAGGCTGTCCAGGCCGCTAAGCACGGTGGCGCCGGTGGCGGTGATGCCGGACATGCTCTCGAAAAAGGCGTCCGTGTAGCTCATGTGCTGAGTGAACATGAACGGCAGGGCGGAAAACACGCACACCAGCAGCCAGCTCGACACCGTCAGCATGTACATGTCGCGCGGGCGCAGTTGGGTGTTTTCCGGGCGGCCCTGAATGATCATGGCCAGGCCGGCGACGAAGGTGATCAGGCTCGACCAGAGAAAGGAGTTGAGCTCCTGGGCGCGCTCGAAGATCAGCAGGGTGATCATCGGCACTATCATGCTGATGGCCAGGGTGATCAGGAAGATGCCGTTGATGAAGGCGATGATTCGCAGCGTTGGCAGGGCCATGCACGGGGCTCGGAGTTGGGCGTCGAGGGGCGCCATTCTACCCGTGCGCCAGGGCCTGTACACCAGCGGTCATGCGCGGCTTTACAAGCGCGAGGCGGTGCATAGAATGGCGCCCAGGTGCCAACCCGTGCCGGTTTCTGAGTGCTCTGCTCATGTCCTACGCCAATCCCTGTCTCACCTGCGGCGCCTGCTGTGCGCATTTTCGCGTGTCCTTCTTCTGGGGCGAGTGCCAGTCGGCCGGCGGCACCGTACCGGACGACCAGGTGGTGCTGATCACCCCCCATCGCGTGGCCATGCGCGGCACCGAGAGCAAGCCGGCGCGCTGCGTGGCCCTGCTCGGCGAAGTCGGTCAGGGCGTGCGCTGCACCCTCTACGAGCAGCGCTCCAGCCCCTGCCGCGAATTCGAGGCGTCCTGGGCCCATGGCGAACACAACCCGCGCTGCGACGACGCGCGCCGCGCCCATGGCTTGCCGCCCCTGGAGCCGCCGCTGGAGCCGATCGTCTCGCCGGAGCGGGTGGCCTGAGGGCGCCTCGGGCGTTTTTTCGCCCAAGCGCCGCTGTCAGCCTCTAAAATGGCCGCCTGTCCTGTCCGGAGGTGGCCCCATGGATGCCCTCGATGCCCTGCTCAATCGTGTCTCGGTGCCGCGCCTGATCGATCCGGCGCCCTCGGCCCAGCAGCGCGAGCTGCTGTTTCGCGCCGCCTTGCGGGCGCCCGATCATGCCCAGTTGCGCCCCTGGCGCTTTCTGACCCTCGAAGGTGCGGCCCGCGAGCGGCTCGGCGAACTGTTCGCCCGGGCCTTGAGCGCGGCTGGCGAGGTCGGCGAGGCGGCCCTGAGCAAGGCCCGCGCCATGCCGCTACGTGCGCCCCTGCTGGTGGTGGTGATCGCCTGCGTGCGGGCGCATCCGAAGGTGCCGGCCCAGGAGCAGCTGCTCGCCGCCGGCTGCGCCGCCCATGCCATGTTGCTGGCGGCCCATGCCCAGGGTCTCGGGGCGGTCTGGCGCACCGGCGAACTGGCCTACCACCCCGAGGTCGCCGCCGGTCTGGGGCTGGCCGAGCATGAGCAGATAGTCGCCTTTCTGTATCTGGGTACGCCGGAGCGCGAGCTGCGCAGCCCGACGCCCTTGGACACGGCCGATTTCGTCAGCGCCTGGCCGGCCTGAGTCGGGCCGGCGTTGGTCACGCCGATGGGCGTTCGGCTTCAGCCCTGCCCGTGGGCATTCAGCGGCAGCCACAGGCTGGCGCTGAAGCCGCCGCCCGCGCGGTTTT
This sequence comes from Pseudomonas sp., assembly GCA_041595475.1. Classification (GTDB taxonomy): domain Bacteria; phylum Pseudomonadota; class Gammaproteobacteria; order Pseudomonadales; family Pseudomonadaceae; genus Aquipseudomonas. The sequence goes on from JBFHKK010000152.1 coordinate 3,619, forward strand.
CCAGCCGCAGGCGACCGCCATGGCGTTCGGCGGCGCGCCGCGCGATCGCCAGCCCCAGGCCGTGCCCGCCGGAGCCTTGACCGGGCACGCGACAGAAGGGCTCGCCCAGTTGCGCCAGATGTTCCTCGGCGACCCCGGGGCCGCAGTCCTGCACGCTGATGCAGAGTTCGCCGTCCTGGGCGCTGGCGCTCAGCTCGATCGGCCGGCCGCTCGGGTTGAAGCGCAAGGCATTGCGCAACAGATTGTCCAGCGCCCGTTCGAGCAGCTGCGGCCAGCCGTGCAGCTCGAGCCCGGCCTGAACCCTGACGATGACGGTCTGGTTGGGCGCGCCGAGCCGGGCATCCTCCTGCAGCTTGCGCATCAGTGCGGCCAGGTCGATTGGCTGGGCGGCGCCGGGATCGGCATCGACCCGGGCGAGGGTGAGAATCTCGTCGATCAGGGCGTCGAGCCGATCGCATTCACGCGCCAGGCGCGGCCACAGCGCCGCCCGCTCCTGCTCATCGGCGCGCTCGGCCAGGGCCAGGGCGATGCGCAGGCGGGCCAGCGGCGAGCGCAATTCGTGGGAGACATCGCGCAGCAACTGGCGCTGGCTGCCGATCAGCCCCTGCAGGCGGGCGCCCATGCGGTTGAAATCGCGGGCCAGAATGCCCAGTTCGTCGCGGCGTTGCGCCAGTCGCGCGAGGCTGCCTTGCTGGTAGGCGGTCTGGCCGAGATCGTGCACGGCGCTGCGCAGGCGGTCGAGGGGGCGGGTGATCGACCAGGTCAGCAGCACGCTGAGCAGGGTCAGCACCAGCAAGGCGATGCCCAGCAGGCTGAGCGGCCAGAGCAGGCTGTCGCGCTGCCAGTCATCCAGCAGCGGGCGCGGAATGCGGTAGATGAACAGATAGGTCTGGCCGGTACGGGGGCTGCGATAGTCGCTGGTCAGGCGCCGCCAGGGCAGGCGCCTGGCGCCTTTCTGCTGCGCCTCGAAGGCCTTGGCGCGGGGCGGCACCGTGCCCTCGACGAGGGGCTGGCCGTCCTCGTCGAGGACCTGGACGCTGACGCGAAAGCGCTGCTTGTGTTCCTCCAGCAGCGCCTGGGCCGCTTGGCGACCTTGATTCTCGTAGTGCCGCGTCCAGGTCGGGGCCAGGTCCGCCAGGGCCGGATGGCGACTGAGTATCCAGGTATCCTGGTTGAGCAGGCGCCCGAGCAGCATCGACAAGCCAGCCACCAGCGCGATGGCGAGCCAGAAGCTGGCGAAGATGCGCCAGAACAACGAACGCACGCGGGCTCCTTATCCGCTGCCGCGCTGTTCGATTACTGCGCCTGGCGTTCGGCGCGGCGCGCTTGGCGTTTTTCCAGCTGCGCGTCGAAGGCCTTGCGTTGCTCGGGCTCGAGCAGCCCGCGAATGGCCTGCTGCTGCTTGTCCTTGGCCGCTTGCATCTCGGCTTTCATGGCCTCGCGTTCGGCGGTCGGCAACTTGTCCAGGTAGCGCTGGACGATGGCCTGGCGACTCTTGCGCTGCTCTTCCATCAACTGGCGCAGCTGCTGACGCTGAGATTCGTTCAGGTCGAGCTGCTCGAGCATTCGCGGGCCGTGCTCGGCGCCCCGGCGCGGACCCTCGTCGGGCATGGCCATGGCCAGGGCCGGCAGGGTGAGGGCGAGCAGCACTGTGGTCAGGGTCTTGCGCATGGTGTCTCTCCTTGTCTGGCTGCCGGCGGCATGCCGGACAGGCCCAGTCTAGGGCGGTCGCGGTTAAGGGCCGTCAGGCGCGGGTAAAGCCTGGGTAAAGTTCGCGCTCAGGCACTGTAGTAGTAGCCGCGCCCGCGCAGGGCGAGGATGCGCGGCTGACCGTCGGGGTGCGGGCCGAGCTTCTTGCGCAGGTTGCTGACATGCACGTCAAGGCTGCGGTCGTAGAGCGTCAATTTGCGGCCCAGGGCGCATTGCGCCAGGGTCTGCTTGTCCAGCGGCTCGCCTGGCTGCTGCAACAGGGCTTCGAGTAGGCGAGCCTCGCTCAGGGTCAGGGCCACGTCGTGCTCGCCGATGGTGGCGATGCCGCGGCCCGGACTGAAACGCAAATCGCCCAGTTGCAGTTGGCTGGGGGCGGGCGGCGGCGCACTGCGGCGCAGCACGGCGCGCAGGCGGGCGGTCAGCTCGCGCGGGTCGCAGGGCTTGGCCAGATAGTCGTCGGCGCCCAGCTCCAGGCCGAGAATCCGGTCCAGTGGCTCGCCGCGGGCCGAGAGCATCAGCACCGGCAGCTCAGGGTAGGTGCCGCGCAGGTGCTTGAGCAGATCCAGGCCGCTGCCGTCGGGCAGCATCACATCCAGTACCACGGCGTCTGGCGCCTGGTCGGCCAGTATCTGGCGCGCCTGCCGGGCGTCATGGCAGGCGCTGACGGCGAAGCCTTCCTGGCCCAGCCAGTGGGCCAGCAGCTCGCACAGCTCGTGATCGTCATCGATCAGCAGGATGGCGCTCATCGCCGCCTCAGTTAATCCATTCGCGTCGCTTGCGCCTGTTGCCGCGCAGCAGGGCGCCGATCAGCACGCCGAGCAGGCCGGCGCCGGCGCCGATGACGAACCACAGCTGGCGCTCCGTCAGCAGCGGCGCCTCGCGTTCGGCCAAGGCCTTCTTCAGTTGCAGTTTGAGGCGCTGATTCTCCTGGCGCAGGCGCTGCACCTGCACGCTGTCGCCGTTGGCCTCGCTCAGTTGCGCGAGCAGTTCCGCGCGCTGCTGTTCACTGGCCGTCAGGCGCCGTTCCAGTTCGGCATTCTGCGCCTGGGCGCCGCTGGCGGCGGCCGGCGGCTGCGGGTCGTGCTCCTCGGCGTGCAA
>JBFHKK010000153.1:0-6425 GCA_041595475.1 Pseudomonas sp.
ACCTGGTTCATGGGCGGTGCGGCTGACGCGCCGCGCATTCGACGCTATCAATCAGTCGCAGATAGCGCTACTTCAGCAGCGCCGGGGGCGTGCTCGGCGAGAAATGCCTGGTAGTGGCGGGCGGTCTCGTCAGGCCGCTCGATCATGGGTGCATGTCCGGTGTCCGGCATGACCACTACCTCGGCTTGCTTCAGCCGCGCCTGCATCACCTCGATGCTCGAGACATCCAGTACCCGATCCTGCTCGCCCCAGAGCAAGAGGGTCGGTGCCTGGATTTTGCCCAGTTCAGGTTCCAGCGGAATATAGCGCTGCACGAGTTGGGCGAAGATGCGCTCATGCCACTGGCTTCTGGCCACGGCTTGCCCGGCGAGGTGGCGTTGCAAGGGAGCAGGCAACGCAGGCGGTTCGACGAAGAGGAAGTCGAGCAGGCGCTGAAAGTCTTCGCTGGATTTGACCACCAGGGGGTTGGCCTCGCCCCCCTCGAGCCGCGCGAAGAGTTCGCTCTTGCGGGGTGCGGTGATGCCGGCATTGGCGATCAGGGCCAGGGTTCGGACCTGCTGCGGATAACGCGCGGCATAGAGGGCGCTGATGTGGCCGCCCATGGAGTTGCCGATCAGGTGCAGGTCGTCCAGTTGCAAGGCGTGGGTGAAGCGGGCGATGCGCTCGACCTGGGTGCCGACATCGTAACTGCCCTCAGGCTTGCTGCTGTCACCAAAGCCCGGCAGGTCGATGGCAATCACCCGATAGCGATCGGTCAGGTGGCGAGCCAGTGGCAGCCAGTTGTCCTTGCTGGCGGCAAAGCCGTGAATCATCAGGATGGTTTCGCCATCCTCCGGGCCGCCTTGATAGTAATGAATGCTAAGATTTGCCGTCTCCACGCGCTTTGGCGAGAGGCCTGCCAACTGCTGGGCGAGCCATTGGGTGCTATGGAAGAAGGCCGCAGGCCAGGCGTAGAGTCCGCCTGCCAAGACGCCGGCCAACAAGAGGAGAGCGAGCGCGAATCTTTTCATGCCATGTCCTTATCGCGAAAAATTATTGTGTTGTCGCTAAGCTAGCACGAGGCGCCGCGAGAGCGCTCCCATGAACCTGAACCGAGAACCATGGAATGCCCAACCGCTTCTTGCTAAGGCACGCCTTGTTGCTGCTGGTCCTGCTCTGCCCACCGTTGAGCGGGCTGGCCGCTGGAAAATGTGAACGCCTGGTCGCTACCGGGCATCCGCAGTATCCGCCCTACAGCTGGCGTGATCCACGTCAGCCGCAACGGCTAGTGGGCGCCCAGGCCGATCTGCTCGGCGAGCTGGGCAAGGCGCTCGGGGTGCGCATCGATCTGCTCTATAGCCGCAGTTGGGAGAAGGCGCAGGAGGAGGTGCGCAGCGGGCGCATCGACCTGCTGGCGGGTGCCCCGCTGACCTTGCGCGATCTCGAGACCATGGACTATATGCATCCGCCCCTGTTCAGTCGCGATGCGGTGATCTGGGTGCGCAACATTGCCAGTTTTCCCTATATCGAGTGGGCGGACCTGCTTGAACGGCGCGGCGCGGCGGTTACCCAGGATTTTGGTGCCGAGTTCAATGCCTACGCCGAGGCTAATCTGCAGATCGCGCCGGCCAAGAGCCTCGGCCGGGTGCTGCAGCAGTTGATGCGCGGCGAGGTCGACTATGTGCTGCATGAGCGCGGGCCGACCCTGGCATTGGCCCATACCCTGGGGCTGCAGGATGACCTCCAGGCCCTGGAACCGCCGATTCGAAGTGCTGGATTGCACCTGGCGCTGTCGCACAACTCCGCCTGTAACGATCCCTGGCTGCGCGGACAACTGGCGAAAAAGATGACAGAATTTGCCACGGCAGGACTGCCGGAAACCTTACTGCAAGCCAATCTGCAGCGCTGGAAGGCCCAGCAATTGCAGGCTGAAAGTGCCTCTGATGAGTAGGAAGACTGCGTGATTAGCCGATTTTTTTACCTGTTGCTCGCCGTAATCATCCTGGCTGGTTGCGCCAGTGATCCGGCGCCGATCGAGCAACTGCGCCTGACCGAGCAGGCTCTGGAGCAAGCCAGGGCGGTGGGCGCCGACCAGCAGGTGCCGCAGCTGGCACTGGCCGAGAAGAAATTGCGTCAGGCTCAACTCGCCTTGACCGGGGGCGACTTCAAGCAGGCGCGGGTGCTGGCCGAGCAGGCCGAACTGGACGCGCGTCTGGCCGAGGCGCGGGTGTTGACGGCCAAGAGCCAGGAGCAGCTCAGCGCCGTGACCAACCAGATCGAGCGTCTGCGCAAGCAGCTGGGAGACGTGCAATGAGCCCCTTGATGCGACTGGCCGCCGGGGTGCTGCTGATGGCATTGCTGGGGGGCTGCATGCGCGCCCAGCCGGCTGCCAGCGATGCTTCGCTGGAGGCCGCCCGCGCGCGCTTCCAGGCGCTCAAGGAGAACGCCGACGTGCTGCGCAGCGCGCCCAAGGATGTGATTCGCGCCGGCGAATCCCTGGCCCGCGCCGATCGGCTGTCCGGCTACTGGGGCAGCGCCGAGGATGTCGAGCACTATGCCTACCTGAGCCGGCGCTACAGCGATATCGCCGAGCAGAAAAGCGCCCTGAACCTGAATCAGGAGCGCGCCAGCAAGCTGGAACTGGAGCGCCAGCGCCTGCAGTTGGCCCTGCGTGAGGCCAAGCTGCTGAGTCTCCAGGGCCAGAGCCAATGGCTCGAAGAGCAGATCGTCAGCCTGGCCAGCACCGCAACCGATCGTGGGCTGGTGATGACCCTGGGCGATGTGCTCTTCGATGTCGGCTACGCGGACCTCAATGCCTCGGCCAATCGCACCGTGCTCAAGCTGGTGCAGTTTCTTCAGCTCAATCCGCGCCGGGTGGTGCGCATCGAGGGCTACAGCGATAGCCGTGGCGACAAGCAAAAGAATCTCGAACTCTCTCGGGCCAGGGCCCAGGCAGTGGCCGATGCCCTGATCGACCTGGGCATAGACCCCAAGCGTATCGAGGTGCAGGGCTACGGGGAGAGCTACCCGCTGGCGGAGAACGCCTCGGCCAAGGGGCGCGCGCAGAACCGCCGGGTCGAGATCCTCTTCTCCGACGAGCAGGGCCGCCTCGGCCCAGCGCGCTGAGCCGCAGGTGGGCTGCCCTGCATAGGCAGCCCTTCAGCCGAAGCGGTAGATATCCATGCCCAGGGTCCTGTGGCTGAAGCCGCTGTGTTCGATGCGGAAGGCGCCGCCGGCGCCCCGGGCGATGAACAGCGGCAGCAGGTGCTCTGCGCTGGGATGATTGCGCTTCGCCTCGGGCGCTAGTCGCCGGTAGTCGTGCAGCGCCGGCTCGTCCTCGGCAGCCAGCGTGGTCACCATCCAGTCGCGAAAGGCTTGCGCCCAGGGCTCGACGGCGTTCGCCTGCGCCTGCCAGTCCAACTCGTCGAGGTTGTGGGTGATGCTGCCGGAGCCGATCAGCAGCACGCCCTGCGCCCGCCATTCGGCCAGTGCCTGGCCCAGGCGGGTCTGCCAGGCCGGGCCCTGCTGGCTGGCGAGGGACAACTGCAGCACCGGTATCTCGGCCTGCGGATACATCAGCAAGAGGGGCACCCAGGCGCCATGATCCAGTGGGCGCTGGCGGTCGATCTGCGCGGCAAAGCCGGCCCGGCTCAGTTGTTCGGCGATCCGCGCGGCCAGTTGCGGGTCGCCAGGTGCCGGGTACTCAATCTGTTCGAGCGCGCGAGGAAAGCCGTGGAAATCATGCCAGGTGCTCGGCCGCTCGGCGCCCGTCAGGCGCAGGGCCTGGCCTTCCCAGTGCGCCGACACCACCACGATCGCCCGCGGGCGTGGCAGTTGCGCGGCCAGTCGGGCGAGGGCGGCGCCGCTGGCGCCCGGTTCGAGCGCCAGCATCGGCGAGCCGTGGGAGATGAACAGCGTTGGCAGCATGGGCAAGGCTCCGGATGGGCTTGTGGCCATCATGGTCGCCGGGCTATTCGCCATCCAGTATAAAAAGTGGTTGAGATTGATCGGTTGACCGGAGATGACATGCACGCGGCATTCTGGCAGGCGCGCTGGGCGCGCAATGAAATTGGCTTTCATGCCCCTGAGGTCAACCCCTATCTGCGCCGACACTGGCCGGCCCTGGGACTGCCGGCGGGGAGCCGGGTGCTGGTGCCGCTTTGCGGCAAGAGCCTGGATATGTCCTGGCTGCTGGCGCAAGGCTACCGCGTGCTGGGTGTGGAACTGGCGCAGCGGGCAGTGGAGGACTATTTCGCCGAGCAGGGCCTGCACGCGCAGCGGGCCGAGCAGGGGGGCTTCAACATCTATCGCGCGGGTGGGCTGGAGCTGTGGTGCGGCGACTTCTTCGCCCTGACTGCGGCGGATGTCGCCGACTGCGCAGGCTTCTATGATCGCGCGGCGCTGATCGCCCTGCCGGCGCCTATGCGCGAGCAGTACGTGGCGCACCTGCGGGCGATACTGCCGCCCCGGGCCCTGGGGCTGTTGATCGGCCTGGATTACCCACAGGATGAAATGGACGGTCCGCCATTTGCCGTGGACGAAGAAGAGCTTGATCGCCTCTTCGGCCTGGGTTGGCAGTTGCAGCGTCTCGAGCAGCAGCAGGTGCTGGAGCAGAACAGCAGATTCGCCCAGCGTGGCCTCACCCGCCTGACCGAGTCGGTCTATCGCCTGGGTAAACAATGAAAAGGGCGACCTATGGTCGCCCTTGTTTGCCCTGCTCTGGCTCAGCCGCGCTGGCGCAGCGCCTCGATGCGCGCCTCCAGCGGCGGGTGGGTCATCAGCAGGCCGGCCAGGCCGCCTTTCAGCCCGCCGTTGATGCCGAAGGCGGTGAGGCTGTCGGGCATCTGCACGGGCACGCCCTGTTCGGCGCGCAGGCGCTGCAGGGCGGCGATCATGGCGCCGGTGCCGGCCAGGCGGGCGCCGGCCTCGTCGGCGCGGAACTCGCGCTTGCGCGAGAACCACATGACGATGATGCTGGCGAGGATGCCCAGCACCAGTTCGGCGAAGATGGTCGCGACGAAGTAGCCGATGCCGTGGCTGCCCTCGTTCTTCAGGATCGCCTTGTCGACGAAGTTGCCGAAGATGCGCGCGAAGAACATCACGAAGGTGTTCACCACGCCCTGGATCAGGGCCAGGGTGACCATGTCGCCATTGGCCACGTGACCGATCTCGTGCGCCAGCACCGCGCGTACCTCGTCCGGCGAGAAGCGCTCCAGCAGCCCTTGGCTGACTGCCACCAGGGCGTCGTTCTTGTTCCAGCCGGTGGCGAAGGCGTTGGACTCGTAGGCCGGGAAGATGCCTACCTCGGGCATCTTGATGCCAGCCTCGCGCGACAGTTCTTCGACGGTCTGCAGCAGCCACTGCTCATGGCGGGTGCGCGGCTGGCTGATGATCTCGGTGCCGGTGCTCATCTTGGCCATCCACTTGGAGATGAACAGCGAGATCAGTGCGCCGGAGAAGCCGAATACGGCGCAGAAGGCCAGCAGGCTGCCGTAGTTCTGGCCGGTGTAGCGATCCACCCCAAGTAGCTTGAGGGTAATGCTGGCGATGATCAGGACCGCCAGGTTGGTGGCCACGAACAGCATGATGCGCATCATGGTAGGAAACTACTCCCTTAGGAAAAGAGGTTCTAATAGTGCCGGTTATATAAGGGGCGCCCGGCACCTATTCAACCGGGGGACTATTTCAATCTGTGTCGCCCGCGCCTTCCAGGCTGCTGACGAACAGCAGGCGGCTGAGGCGGGCGATGCGCTCGCTGTGCCGCTGGGCCAGGGCCTCGCGCAGCTGGAAGGCCAGGGTGGCGTGCACGCGGCGCACGCTGGCCGGCAGGGCGGCGCCATCCGGCAGGGCGTGGGGGATGCTGCGGGTCAGGCGCAGAAAGCCCTTCTCGCTGAGTACCGCCTGGTCGAGGGCATCGTAGGCGATGGTCGAGTCGAAGCGGATATAGCCTTCCTCGGCCAGCCACAGCAGGGCGCCCAGGCAGCTCTGGTGGCGCTTGCTCGGCAGGCCGTATTCATCGGGCTCTTCGCGGCCGATCAGGTCCTCGACATAGAGCGCCACCTTGCGCGGGAAGGCCTGGTAGAGCATCAGCAGGCCGCTGGCGGCGTCCTTGTAGAAGTCGTCGATCTGCAGGTCCATCAGAGTCTGCCGATCAGCGCGGTGGGCAGATAGGGCAGCACGCGGCCGACCAGCGCCCAGGGCCAGCCGGGCACGTAGGCGCTGACGCGGCGCCTGTCGATATGCCGGGCGATCAACTCGGCGCCGCGCTGGACATCGATCAGGAAGGGCCGGCTGGGCAGGTCGCGATTCAGTGGGGTGTCGATGAAACCCGGCAGGATCAGGGTGGTGTCGATGCCGCTGCCGAGCAATTCGGCGCGGCTCGACTCCATGTAGGCGATCAGCCCGGCCTTGCTCGCCGAATAGGCGGGGGAGTTTGGCAGGCCGCG
>JBFHKK010000154.1:0-6421 GCA_041595475.1 Pseudomonas sp.
GCGCGAGATGTCCTCGAAGTTCTTCGGCAGATAGTCGGCCGCCCCGGCATCCAGGGCATCGAGGGTCACCCGCGCGCCCTCGTGGGTCAGCGACGAGAACATCAACACCGGCGTGGGACAGCGCTGCATGATGTTGCGCAGTGCGGTGATGCCGTCCATCAACGGCATCTCGTAATCCATGGTGATGACATCGGGCTTCAGGGAAAGCGCCTGATCGATGGCTTCGCGCCCATTGGTGGCGGTGCCTATGACCTGGATGCTGGCGTCGCTCGAAAGAATCTCGACGACCCGCCGGCGAAAGAAGCCGGAGTCGTCCACCACCAACACCTTAACCACCATAAAGACTCCTAAGTGGCGGGCCCCAGGGGCCCGCCAGTGGTCAATCAGCCGCGCCGCGCATAGCGCTTGAGCATGCCCGGCACATCGAGAATCAGGGCGATACGGCCGTCGCCGGTGATGGTCGCACCGGACATGCCCGGGGTCCCCTGGAGCATCTTGCCGAGCGGCTTGATCACCACTTCCTCCTGGCCGACCAGCTGATCGACCACGAAGCCGATGCGCTGACTGCCGACCGTGAGGATCACCACATGGCCCTCGCCCTGCTCCTCGTGCACGGCGTCGCGTACCAGCCAGCGCTTGAGGTAGAACAGCGGCAGCGCCTTGTCGCGCACTATCACCACCTCCTGGCCATCGACCACGTTGGTGCGCGACAGGTCCAGATGGAAGATCTCGTTGACGTTGACCAGCGGGAAGGCGAAGGCCTGGTTGCCCAGCATCACCATCAGGGTCGGCATGATCGCCAGGGTCAGCGGCACCTTGATGACGATCTTCGAGCCCTGGCCCTTGACCGAGAACACGTTGACCGTGCCGTTGAGCTGGGAAATCTTGGTCTTGACCACGTCCATGCCGACGCCGCGGCCAGAGATGTCGGAGATCTCGGTCTTGGTCGAGAAACCCGGGGCGAAGATCAGGTTGTAGCACTCGAACTCGTTCAGCCGATCGGCCACATCCTTGTCCAGCAGGCCCTTCTCCACCGCCTTGGCGCGCAGGGCTTCGGCGTCCATGCCCTTGCCGTCGTCGGAGATCGACAGGAGGATGTGATCGCCCTCCTGCTCGGCCGACAGCACCACCTTGCCGCCACGGGCCTTGCCGGCCGCCTCGCGCTCTTCCGGGGTCTCGATGCCGTGGTCGACGGCGTTGCGCACCAGGTGCACCAGCGGATCGGCCAGCGCCTCGACCAGATTCTTGTCCAGATCGGTTTCTTCACCGACCAGTTCCAGGTTGATCTCTTTCTTCAAGCTGCGCGCCAGGTCGCGGACCAGTCGCGGGAAGCGGCCGAAGACCTTCTTGATCGGCTGCATGCGGGTCTTCATCACCGCGGTCTGCAGGTCGGCCGTGACCACGTCGAGATTCGACACCGCCTTGGCCATGGACTCATCGCCGCTGTTCAGGCCCAGGCGCACCAAGCGGTTACGCACCAGCACCAACTCGCCAACCATGTTCATGATTTCATCGAGGCGCGCGGTATCGACCCGCACCGTGGTCTCGGTCTCGCCGGCGGCGGCCGGCTTGTCCGCCGCTGGGGCAGGCGACGGGGCGGCCGGCGCCGGTCTGGCCGACTCGGCTTTGACTGCGGGCTTGGCCGGCTCGGGCTTGGCCGGCGCCTGCTCGGGCGCGGCTGCGGCGGCAGCTGCTGGCGGTTCCGCAGCGCGCGGCGGCGCGGCCGGTTCGACAAACTTGCCCTTGCCATGCAACTGGTCGAGCAGGGCCTCGAACTCGTCATCGGTGATGTTGTCGTCGCCTGCCGCCGGCTCCGGCTGGGCGGCGACCGGTTGGGCGGCTGCGGCCGTCACCGCAGGCGGCACGAACTGGCCCTTGCCGTGCAACTGATCGAGCAATGCCTCGAATTCATCGTCGCTGATCTCGTCGCCGCCCGCCGGCGCCTCTGGGCTGGGCGCAGGTGCCGGCGACGGCGCAGCTTGCGCTGCGACGAACTGGCCCTTGCCATGCAGCTGATCGAGCAGCGCCTCGAACTCGTCGTCGCTGATCTCATCGGCCGCCGCTACAGTGGTCTCGGCCGCCACCGGGGCATTGGTCTCACCCAGGGCGTCGAGCAGTTGCTCGAACTCACTGTCGGAAATATCGCCGCCGGCAGCGGGGGCCGGCTCCGCCGGCTCGGCTCTCGGCGCAGGCTCGGGTGCCGTCACGACGACCGGCTCGGCGGCACCGCTGCCACCCGGCTCGGCCAGGCGCGCCAGGGCTGCCAGCAACTGCGGCGAGGCCGGCGTCGGCTCGCTGCGCTCGCGCACCTGGGCGAACATGCCGTTGACCGCATCGAGCGCCGCCAGCACCACGTCCATGAGCTCGGCGTCGACGCGGCGCTCGCCCTTGCGCAGGATATCGAAGACGTTCTCCGCGATATGGCAGCACTCCACCAACTCGTTGAGCTGGAGGAAGCCGGCGCCCCCTTTGACCGTATGGAAGCCACGGAAAATGGCGTTGAGCAGGGCCATGTCGTCCGGGCGGCTCTCCAACTCGACCAACTGCTCGGACAATTGCTCAAGAATCTCGCCGGCCTCTACCAGGAAGTCCTGGAGGATTTCTTCATCGGCGCCGAAGCTCATAGACGTGCTCCTAAAAACCTAGGCTGGACAGCAGATCATCGACGTCATCCTGACTGGCGGCGACATCCTCACGCTTATCGGCATGAATCTGCGGACCTTCACCCCGAGAGGGTTCTTTTTGTTTTTCCTGCTCGGCGCGCAGCGCCTCATGGTCATGGTGGATGCCGGCAAACTGGTCGACCTGACTGGCCATGATCACCAGCTTGAGCAGATTGTTTTCCACCTCGGTGACCAGCTGGGTGACCCGCTTGATGACCTGACCGGTAAGGTCCTGGAAATCCTGGGCGAGGAGAATGTCATTGAGATGCTCGGACAACTGGGCGCCCTCGCGCTCGCTGCGGGCGAGGAACTGCTCGATGCGCTTGGCCAGATCGCGGAAATGCTCGGCGTCCATTTCCCGGCGCATGAAACGCGCCCAGTCGGCGCTCAGGCTGTGGGCTTCACCGCTGAGCCCGTTGACCAGGGGGGCGCTCTGCTCGACCAGGTCCATGGTGCGGTTGGCGGCCTTCTCCGTCATGGTCACGACGTAATTCAGGCGCTCGGTGGCATCGGTGATCTGCGAGACCTCGGTGGCATGAGGCATGCGCGGGTCGAGCTGAAAATTGACGATGGCGTTGTGCAACTCGCGGGTGAGCTTGCCGACTTCCTGATAGAGACAGCGGTCACGGGCCTTGTTGAGATCGTTGATCAGCTGCACCGCCTGGCCGAAATTGCCATGTTCCAGGCTATCGACCAACTGGCGGGCGTTGGTTTTCAGGCTCGACTCTAGGTCGTCCTGGTTAGAATCATCGTGTTCCATAGCATCCTCGCGGCAGACATCAGCCGTTGACCCGCTCGAAAATCTTGTCGATCTTCTCTTTGAGTACCTGAGCCGTGAAGGGCTTGACCACATACCCGTTCACGCCGGCCTGAGCCGCCTCGATGATCTGGTCGCGCTTGGCTTCGGCGGTGACCATCAGCACCGGCAGATGCTTGAGGCGCTCATCGGCGCGCACCGCGCGCAGCAGATCGATGCCGGTCATGCCCGGCATGTTCCAGTCGGTCACGAGGAAATCGAAACTGCCGCTCTGCAGCATCGGCAAGGCCGTACTGCCATCGTCGGCCTCTGCGGTGTTGGTGAACCCCAGATCGCGCAGGAGGTTCTTGATGATCCGTCGCATCGTTGAAAAGTCATCAACGATGAGGATTTTCATGTTCTTGTCCAAGTCGACCTCCGTACAGTCCCAAACGTGACGCCTCTGCGCTCACGCCCTAATTCTTCTAAACCGCCGGGCGCAGGGCTGCGCCCCCTTCACCGGCGCTGTTCAATGGCCAGCCACCAAGCGCTCAGTGCGGACGCCATTCACCCAGTCGGGCGCGCAGGCGCGCGGCGCACTGGCTATGCAACTGACTGACGCGCGACTCGCTGACCCCCAGGACCTCGCCGATTTCCTTGAGATTCAGCTCTTCATCGTAATAAAGCGACAGCACCAGACGTTCACGCTCAGGCAGATTGGCGATGGCGTCGGCCAGGGCCGCCTGAAAGCGCTCATCTTCGAGCCCCCGTGAAGGCTCCGCCTGGCCACCCTGGCTATCTTCTTGAGCCCCGCCATGCTCGCCATCCTGCAACAAGTCGTCGAAGCTGAACAACCGACTGCCCAAGGTGTCGCCAAGAATGCCGTAGTAATCCTCGAGACTCAATTGGAGTTCGGCCGCAACCTCCTGATCTTTAGCGTCGCGTCCGGTTCTGGCCTCGACCTTGCGAATGGCGTCGCTGACCATGCGGCTGTTGCGATGAACCGAGCGCGGCGCCCAGTCACCCTTGCGCACCTCGTCGAGCATGGAGCCGCGGATGCGGATTCCGGCGAAGGTCTCGAAGCTGGCGCCCTTGCTCGAGTCGTATTTCTTCGACGCCTCCAGCAGACCGATCATCCCCGCCTGGATCAGGTCATCGACCTGCACATTGGCCGGTAAACGCGCCAGCAGGTGATAGGCGATGCGCTTGACCAGGGGGGCATAGCGCTCGATCAATTCGTACTGGGAGTCCTGCGACTGCGACTTGCTATACATACGGAGTCCCGTAGTTGCTGTCATACGGCCGAGCCTGCAACCGGTTGCTGAACCAGGCGTTCAACGAAGAATTCCAGATGACCGCGCGGATTGGCCGGCAGCGGCCAGGCATCGACCTTTTGCGCAATGGCCTTGAACGCCAGCGCGCACTTGGAGCGGGGAAACGCCTCGTACACCGCCCGTTGCTTCTGCACGGCCTTGCGCACCGACTCATCGTACGGCACCGCACCGACATATTGCAGGGCGACGTCGAGGAAACGATCGGTGACCTTGGTCAGCTTAGCGAAGAGATTGCGCCCCTCCTGGGGGCTGTGGGCCATGTTGGCCAGGACCCGGAAGCGGCTCATGCCATGATCGCGATTGAGCAGCTTGATCAGCGCATAGGCGTCGGTGATCGAGGTCGGCTCGTCGCAGACCACCACCAACACCTCCTGGGCGGCACGCACGAAGCTGACCACGCCCTCGCCGATGCCGGCGGCGGTATCGATGATGAGCACATCGAGGTTGTCGCTGATCTCGCTGAAGGCCTGGATCAGACCGGCATGCTGCTGGGGCGATAGCTGCACCATGCTCTGGGTGCCCGAGGCCGCCGGCACGATGCGCACGCCGCCGGGCCCCTGCAGGATCACGTCGCGCAGGTCGCATTCGCCGTTGATCACATCCTCCAGGGTGCGCTTGGCCGACAGCCCGAGCAGCACATCGACGTTAGCCAGGCCCAGGTCGGCATCCATCAGCATCACCCGTCGGCCGAGATCGGCCAGGGCCAGCGACAGATTCACCGACACATTGGTCTTGCCGACGCCACCCTTGCCGCCGGTCACCGCAATCACCTGTACGGGATGCATACCCATGTTATTCACACACCTTGTCTAACGTCGACGGAGGCCAAAGGCCCGTTGTGTTCTGCCAATCCTGGGCTTGAGTGACTCGCATTGCCTGCCAGCGCCACGACCTTGGCGCGGCCATCAGCTGGCGCGACGAGCGCCTGGCTGGTAGAGGCCGGCGAACATCTCGGCCATGGTTTCTTCGCTCGGATCGGCTGGCGCCTGCAAACCCACGGCGCGGCTGACCAGTTGATGACTGCGCGGCAACTGCAGGTCATCTGGAATCCGCGGACCATCCGCTAGGTAGGCTACCGGCAGACGCTGGGCAATGGCCAGCCCCAGTACCTCGCCGAGGCTGGCGGCCTCGTCCAGCTTGGTCAGGATGCAGCCGGCCAGGCCGCAACGCTTGTAACTATGGTAGGCCGCCTTGAGCACTTGTCCCTGACTGGTGGCGGCCATGACCAGGTAATTCTTCGACTTGACGCCCCGGCTGGCCAGGGCCTCGAGCTGCATGCGCAGGGCCGGATCATTGGCCGGCAGACCGGCAGTATCGATCAGCACCAGGCGTTTCTGCGCCAGCGGCGCCAGCGCCTGGATCAGCGATTGACCGGGGTCGACCAGGGTCACCGAGACCCCGAGGATGCGTCCGAGGGTCTTGACCTGCTCCTGGGCACCGATGCGGTAGCTGTCCAGACTGACCAGGGCGATGTGCTGGGCGCCGTACTTGAGTACATAGCGCGCCGCCAGTTTCGACAGCGTGGTGGTCTTGCCCATGCCGGCCGGCCCGACCAGGGCGATCACCCCGCCCTCTTCGGTGGGCTCGATTTTCGGCGTCTTGATCGCGTGGGCCAGATGGGCCAGCAGCATGCGCCAGGCCTGACGCGGTTCGGCGACATTGGCCACGCGCTCGAGCAGGGCCCGCGC
>JBFHKK010000155.1:0-6410 GCA_041595475.1 Pseudomonas sp.
ATCGGCAACCTCAACTACCCCGACGAGGCGCGCCGCCAACAGATCTACGGCAGCCTGCGGCTGCTGGTCTCGATCAACCGCGACGGCACCCTCTACGAAGTCCAGGTGCTGGAGTCATCCGGGCAGTCCATCCTGGATCAGGCGGCCATGCGCATCGTCCGCCTGGCCGCGCCCTTCGCCCCCTTCACCGGTGACCTGGCCGACGTCGACCGCCTGGAGATCATTCGCACCTGGCGCTTCGAGCGCGGCGACCGGCTGTCGAGCAATTGAGGCCCGTGACGGCGCCCGCCAAGGCCTCGCTGCACCTCGCGCTTCCAGCGGCCGGCTCCAGGCTTTAAGCTAACGCGCATGAAAGACGTCAACCCGAGCTTCCTCAAGCATCACTTCCTGATCGCCATGCCGCACATGGCCGACCCGCAGTTCGCGCAGACGCTCATCTATCTGGTCGACCACAACGAGCAGGGCGCCATGGGCCTGGTGATCAACCGCCCCAACGGCCTGAATCTGGCCGATGTGCTCGAGCAGCTGCGCCCGGACAGTACGCCCCCGGCGATCTGCCAGCAGTTGCCGATTTTCGCCGGCGGTCCGGTGCAGACCGACCGCGGCTTCGTCCTGCACCCGGCCGGCCTGCAGTTCCAGGCGACCCTCGAGCTCGGCGAGCTGGGCCTGTCCACCTCCCAGGACGTGCTCTTCGCCATCGCCGACGGCCAGGGCCCGGACAAATACCTGATCGCCCTCGGCTACGCCGGCTGGGAGGCCGGCCAGCTGGAAGCCGAACTGGCCGACAACGCCTGGCTGACCTGCGCCGCCGACGAGGCCATCCTCTTCGAACTGCCCGCCGACCAGCGCCTGAACGCCGCCGCTGCGCGCCTGGGCGTCGACCTCAGCCTGCTCACCTCGCAAGCCGGTCACGCCTGATGGGCGACGGCAGCACGATGCCGCGCCTGCTGCTCGGTTTCGACTACGGTAGCAAGCAGATCGGCGTCGCCGTCGGCCAGCCGATCACCGGCCAGGCCCGCGAACTCTGCGTGCTCAAGGCGCAGAATGGCGTACCGGACTGGCAGCAGGTCGAGGCCCTGATCCGCGAATGGCAGCCCGACGCGATCGTGGTCGGCCTGCCGCTGAACATGGACGGCACGCCCAGCGAGATGAGCGCCCGCAGCGAGAAATTCGCCAGGCGCCTGCAGGGTCGCTTCAACCTTCCGGTACACACCCACGACGAACGCCTGACCACCTTCGAGGCCAAGGGCCAGCGCCTGCGCCAGGGCCAGAGCGGCGGCTACCGCGAGCGTCCGGTCGATGCCCTGGCCGCCGCCCTGCTGCTGGAAGGCTGGCTGGCCGAACACTGTCCGAGCTGAAGTCGCCCCCGGTCCACAAGGAGCCTGAAATGACCCTACCCGATCCCAGCACGCTGCTGCCGCAGCTGGCCGAGGCCCTGCGCGCCCACCTCAAACAGCGGCGCATCGAGCAGCCGCGCTTCATCGGCATCCGCACCGGCGGCGTCTGGGTCGCCCAGGCCCTGCTCGAGGCGCTCGGCGCCGAGCAGCCGCTGGGCGTGCTGGATGTGTCCTTTTACCGCGACGACTTCAGCCAGAACGGCCTGCATCCCCAGGTGCAGCCCTCGCAGCTGCCCTTCGAGATCGACGGCCAGGACCTGATTCTGGTCGACGACGTCTTGATGAGCGGGCGCACCATTCGCGCTGCGCTCAACGAGCTGTTCGATTATGGCCGCCCGGCCAGCGTGACCCTGGTCTGCCTGCTCGACCTCAACGCCCGCGAACTGCCGATCCGTCCCGACGTGGTCGGCGCCACCCTGTCGCTGGCGGCGGATCAGCGGGTAAAATTGGCCGGCCCCATGCCCTTGACCCTCGAACTCCAGACGCTCGCCAACTGAGAAGGCCCGCGATGACCCCGCTCGACGCCACGCGCCCGCTGCAACTCAACGATCAAGGCCAATTGCGCCACTTCCTCTCCCTCGACGGCCTGCCGCGCCCCTTGCTGACCGAGATACTCGACACCGCCGACTCCTTCCTCGAGGTCGGCGCCCGGGCGGTAAAGAAGGTTCCGCTGCTGCGCGGCAAGACCGTGTGCAACGTCTTCTTCGAGAATTCCACGCGCACCCGCACCACCTTCGAACTGGCCGCCCAGCGGCTGTCGGCCGACGTCATCAGCCTCAACGTGTCGACCTCCTCGACCAGCAAGGGCGAGACCCTGTTCGACACCCTGCGCAACCTCGAGGCCATGGCCGCCGACATCTTCGTGGTGCGCCATGCCGACTCGGGCGCGGCGCACTTCATCGCCGAGCATGTCTGCCCGAACCTGGCCATCATCAACGGCGGCGACGGCCGCCACGCCCACCCGACCCAGGGCATGCTCGACATGCTGACCATCCGCCGGCACAAGGGCGACTTCGAGAATCTCTCGGTGGCCATCGTCGGCGACATCCTGCATTCGCGGGTGGCCCGCTCGAACATGCTGGCGCTCAAGACCCTGGGCTGCCCGGACATTCGCCTGATCGCCCCCAAGACCCTGCTGCCGGTCGGCATCGAGCAATATGGCGTCAGCGTCTACCACGACCTGGCCCGCGGCCTGAAGGACGTCGACGTGGTGATCATGCTGCGCCTGCAGCGCGAACGCATGCAGGGCGGCCTCTTGCCCAGCGAAGGCGAGTTCTTCCGCCTGTTCGGCCTGACCGAGCAGCGCCTGGCGCTGGCCAAGCCGGACGCTCTGGTGATGCACCCGGGGCCGATCAACCGCGGCGTGGAGATTGAATCGGCGGTGGCCGACGGTCCACAGTCGGTGATTCTCAATCAGGTCACCTACGGCATCGCCATTCGCATGGCGGTGCTGTCGATGACCATGAGCGGGCAGAACGCCCAACGCCAATTCGATCAGGAAGCCGAGGAGTCCAACTGATGCGCAGCGCAATCCTCGGAGCCCGCGTCATCGATCCCAGCAGCGGCCTCGACCGGGTCACCGACCTCTTCATCGAAGACGGCAAGCTGGCGGCCATCGGCCAGGCGCCGGACGGCTTCGTCGCCGACAACCGCCTCGAGGCCCAGGGGCTGATCGCCGCGCCTGGCCTGGTGGACCTGTCGGTGGCCCTGCGCGAGCCGGGCTACAGCCGCAAGGGCAGCATCGCCAGCGAGACCCTCGCGGCCGCCGCCGGCGGCGTCACCAGCCTGTGCTGCCCGCCGCTGACCAAGCCGGTGCTGGATACTCCGGCGGTGGCCGAGCTGGTGCTTGATCGCGCGCGCGAGGCCGGCCACACCAAGGTCTTCCCGATCGGCGCCCTGAGCAAGAATTTGGCCGGCGAGCAGCTGGCCGAGCTGGTGGCCCTGCGCGACGCTGGCTGCGTGGCTTTCGGCAATGGCCTGGACAACTTTCGCAACAGCCGCACCCTGCGCCGCGCCCTGGAATACGCGGCCACCTTCGACCTGACGGTGATCTTCCACTCCCAGGACCACGACCTGGCCGAGGGCGGCCTGGCCCACGAAGGCGCCACCGCCAGTTTCCTCGGCCTGGCCGGCATTCCGGAAACCGCCGAGACCGTGGCCCTGGCCCGCGATTTGCTGCTGGTCGAGCAGACCGGCGTGCGCGCCCACTTCAGCCAGCTGACCAGCGCCCGTGGCGCCCGGCTGATTGCCGAGGCCCAGGCCCGCGGGTTGCCGGTGACCGCCGACGTGGCCCTGTACCAGCTGATCCTGACCGACGAGGCCCTGCTCGGCTTCTCCAGCCTCTACCACGTGCAGCCGCCGCTGCGCGCGCGCGCGGATCGCGAGGGCCTGCGCGAGGCGGTCAAAGCCGGCGTGATCTCGGCCATTGCCAGCCACCACCAGCCTCACGAGCGTGACGCCAAGCTCGCCCCCTTTGGCGCCACCGAGCCAGGTATCAGCAGCGTTCAGCTACTGCTGCCCCTGGCCCTGACCCTGGTGCAGGATGGCCTGCTGGACGTGCCGACGCTGCTGGCGCGCCTGAGCACCGGTCCCGCAGACGCGCTGCGCCTGCCGGCCGGCCGCCTGAGCGTGGGCGCGCCCGCCGATCTACTGCTGTTCGATCCCCAGGCCTCGACCCTGGCGGGCGAGCGCTGGCACTCCAAGGGCAGCAACTGCCCCTTCCTCGGCCACTGTCTGCCGGGCGCCGTGCGTTATGTGCTGGTCGATGGCCAGGTCCGCTACCAGGCGTGAGGCGAAAGGGCGCCCCGGCTGCGCCGTTCAAAAAAGAAACCCGCCTCTCGGCGGGTTTCTTTTGTCTGCCACTCAGGCCTTGGCCGCGTTGGCCACCGATATCTGGGTATTCAACGTCCAGAAGTCATAGAGCACCCCGACCAGGAACAGCCCGCCGGTAAGCAGGTAGAGAATTCCGGTGAGCCACTTGCCCTGGTACATGCGGTGCACGCCGAACACCCCGAGAAAGGTCAGCAGTATCCAAGCGAGGTTGTAGTCGATGGCCCCGGCGCGGAAACGCAGGTCGGCCTCGCGGTCCATGGAGGGAATCAGGAACAGATCGATGATCCAGCCGATGAACAGCAAGCCGAGGGTGAAGAACCAGATAGTGCCGGTCACCGGCTTGCCGTAGTAGAAGCGGTGCGAGCCGAGGAAACCGAATATCCACAGCAGATAGCCGATGACCTTGCTGTGGGTGTCCTGCCTAACATCCATACCCTGCTCCTTTGAGTCCGGCTATGCCAATGGCAGGCCGGGAGAACTCACATCCCGATGACGGCCTGCTTAGCGGAAGCGCCGGCCCGGATCGTCCTGACTCACCTCCAGACTCAGGCCCTGGGCCATGCTGCTCAGGTGGTCGCCATCGGTTTCCGAGCCAAGTTTGATCATCAGGCGCAGATCGTTGGCCGAGTCGGCGTAGAGCAGCGCATCCTCGTAGGTGATCTCGCCCTGGGTGTAGAGGTTGTACAGCGCCTGGTCGAAGGTCTGCATGCCCTGCTCGCCGGAGCGCTTCATCAGGCCCTTGAGTTCATGCACCTCGCCCTTGCGGATCAGGTCGGCGGCCAGCGGGGTGTTGATCAGCACCTCGATCACCGCCCGGCGGCCCTTGCCGTCGGGGGTGGGCACCAGCTGCTGGGCGACTATGGCCTTGAGATTGAGCGACAGGTCCATCCACACCTGATTGTGCCGATCCGGCGGGAAGAAGTTGATGATCCGGTCCAGCGCCTGGTTGGCGTTGTTGGCGTGCAGGGTGGCCAGGCACAGGTGGCCCGTCTCGGCGAAGGCCACGGCATGGTCCATGGTCTCGCGGGTGCGCACCTCACCGATCAGGATCACGTCCGGCGCCTGGCGCAGGGTGTTCTTCAACGCCACCTCGAAGGAATCGGTATCCAGGCCGACCTCCCGCTGGGTGACGATGCAGTTCTGGTGCTGGTGGATGTACTCAATGGGGTCTTCGATGGAGATGATGTGGCCGCTGCTGTTCTTGTTGCGATAACCGATCATCGCCGCCAGCGAGGTCGACTTGCCGGTACCTGTGGCGCCGACGAAGAGCACCAGGCCGCGCTTGGTCAGCGCCAGCTTCTTGAGGATTTCCGGCAGTTTGAGGTCATCGATGGTCGGAATGTTGGTCTCGATTCGGCGCAGCACCATGCCGGCCAGATTGCGCTGGTAGAAGGCGCTGACCCGGAAGCGGCCGATGCCGCGGGCGCTGATGGCGAAGTTGCACTCGTGATTCTCGGCGAAGTCACGTCGCTGATTTTCGTTCATCACCGCATGCACGGTTTCCCGCGCCTGCTCCGGCGACATGGGCATCTTGGTGACCGGCATGATCTTGCCATTGACCTTCATCGACGGCGGCACGCCGGCGGTGATGAACAGGTCGGAGCCGCCCTTCTCGACCATCAGGCGCAGCAGTTTCTCGAATTCCATGCGTTGTCGTACCCATCGCCATCACGCGCTTGAACAACTGCCGGTCGCTGGAGCGCGTGTCTGGCCAGCGACCTGAACCCCGGCCCGCCTAACGGCAGGCGAGAGCCGGTTTAGAATGCATCCGGATTCTTCGATTTCTCCCGCGCGCTATCGCGGGTGACCAGGCCCTTGCTGACCAGGCCCTTGAGGCAGGCATCCAGGGTCTGCATGCCGAGTGCGCCACCGGTCTGGATCGCCGAGTACATCTGCGCCACCTTGTCCTCGCGGATCAGGTTACGGATCGCCGGGGTGCCGATCATGATCTCGTGGGCCGCCACCCGCCCGCCGCCGATCTTCTTCAGCAGGGTCTGGGAGATCACCGCCTGCAGGGATTCGGAGAGCATCGAGCGGACCATGGACTTTTCCTCGGCCGGGAACACATCGACCACCCGGTCGATGGTCTTGGCCGCGCTGGTGGTGTGCAGGGTGCCGAACACCAGGTGACCGGTTTCCGCGGCGGTCAGCGCCAGGCGGATGGTCTCCAGGTCGCGCATC
>JBFHKK010000156.1:0-6327 GCA_041595475.1 Pseudomonas sp.
AAGACTGACACTAGATGCCGCCATTGGCTTGTCAAATCCTCAACAGCAGTTCGAGCGGCCGAAGCGAACGGCAACGCCCATTGCCTGTCACGCCATGCGATATAACTATCGATAATATATGTTCGATATATTTCAATAATTCAAAAGCGACCACTACGCTTGCCGTCAAACCCAGCGCGCCCGAGCGAGAGAACGGCCATGATCAAGACCCTGACCTTCACCCTGATGCATTTCGTGATCGCTTTCGGGGTCACCTTCATGCTGACCGGAAGCCTCGCGGCCAGCAGCCTGGTGGCCGCGATCGAGCCGTTGTGCAACTCGGTCGGTTTTTACTTCCACGAGAAGGCCTGGCAGCGCATCGAGCGACGCAGCGAGGTGCATCCGCCCCGCCCGGCCCATGCCTGGCTGCACCATCACGCTTGACCGGTTCGCTGTCACCGCGAGTCGTGCTCGGCCAACCCGGCCAGCGCCTGTCACCTCACCAAGCGCGCCTGCCGCGACCAGCGCTGCCATACTGCCCCTGGTCGCCCCCTTTGCTACCGAGGCACTCCGATGCCGATTGCCCGCCACCTCGCCGTCTTGCTCGGCACCCTGCTGCTCACCTCGCCCCTGTCGGCGGCCATGGTGGACGAACACAGCTACGGCTACCCGCTGAGCAACCCCTTCGAGGCGACTATCGTCACCACCCCGCCCCATTTGCGCCCGCAGCTACCCGGCGACGGCGACATCGACCAGGCCGACCACTCGCTGCGCCTGCGCCCGGAGCGCCAGTTCGAGTTGCCGGAGAATTTCTGGCCGGTGACCCGCCTACGCTACCGCCTGGCCCGGCAGAGCGGCGCGGCGCCGCTGATCTTCATCGTCGCCGGCACCGGGGCCCACTACGCCAGCAGCATCAGCGAATACCTGAAAAAACTCTTCTACGCCGCCGGCTACCACGTGGTGCAACTGTCATCGCCGAGCAGCTACGACTTCATGGCGGCCGCCTCGCGCTTCGCCACGCCCGGCCTGACTGCCGAAGACGCCGAGGATCTGTACGCGGTCATGCTGGCGGTGCGCGCGCAACACCCGGGCCTGGATGTCAGCGCCTTCCACCTCACCGGCTACAGCCTGGGCGCGCTACAGGCGGCCTTCGTCAGCCATCTGGACGAGACCCGCAGGGCCTTGAACTTTCGCCGGGTGCTGCTGCTCAATCCGCCGGTCAACCTCTACGTCTCGGCGCGCAACCTCGACCGACTGGTGCAGACCCGGGTCGCGGGCATCGACAGCACCACCACCTTCTACGAGCTGATGCTGGGCAAGCTGACCCGTTACTTCCAGGCCAAGGGCCATATCGACCTCGGCGAAGCGGTGCTTTATGACTTCCAGCGCTCCGAGCAGCAGCTGAGCGATGAACAGATGGCCATGCTGATCGGCTCGGTGTTCCGCTTCGCCGCCGCCGACATCGCCTTCACCTCCGATCTGATCAACCGCCGCGGCCTGATCACCCCGGCCAGCTACCCGATCCGCGAAGGCACCAGCCTGACGCCCTTTCTCAAGCGCGCCCTGCAGTGCGACTTCGAGTGCTATATCCGCCAGCAGCTGATTCCCCTGTGGCGGGCGCGCCACGATGGCGGCAGCCTGAACCAGCTGATCGAGCAGATCAGCCTCTATGCCCTCGAGGAGTACCTGCGGGCCAGCGACAAAGTCGCCGTGATGCACAACGCCGACGACCTGATCCTCGGGCCTGGCGACCTGGGTTTTCTGCGTCGCACCTTCGGCGAGCGCCTGACCCTGTATCCACGCGGCGGCCATTGCGGCAACCTCAACTATCGGGTCAACAGCGCCCACATCCTGGAATTCTTCCGTGACTAGGCCGGCTCCCCTCGCCCTCCTGCTCGTCCTGCTGCTGGCCAGCGTCCCGGCCCGCGCCGATCATGCGACCGACGCCGATGGCTTCAAGAAGCCGCTGGAGCATCTGCAATTCAATCCGCGTCTGGATCAGCAGGAGTTCGAGCGTTCGACCCTCAACGCGCTGAACGTCTATGACCCGCTGGAGCCCTGGAACCGTCGCCTCTATCACTTCAACTACCGCTTCGATCAGTGGGTCTTCCTGCCGTTGATCGACGGCTACCGCTACGTCACGCCCGACCTTCTGGAGACCGGCATCAGCAACGTCTTCAACAATCTTGGCGAGGTGCCCAGCCTGCTCAACAGCCTGCTGCAAGGCAAGGGCCAGCGCGCCATGCAGAGCACCGCGCGACTGCTGTTCAACACCCTGCTCGGCGTCGGCGGACTCTGGGACCCGGCCAGCCGCATGGGCCTGCCCCGGCAGTCCGAGGACTTCGGCCAGACCCTGGGCTTCTATGGCGTGCCCGCCGGCCCCTACCTGATGCTGCCGCTGCTGGGGCCATCGAACTTGCGCGACAGCGGCGGCCTGGTGGCGGACTTCCAGGGCGAAAACTGGGTCAACCTGCTGAACCTGCCTGCGCTGAACAACCACTACCCACAGATCAGTCTGCTCAAGGTGATCGACCAGCGCGCCACCACCGAATTTCGCTATGGCCAGCTCAACTCACCGTTCGAGTACGAGCAACTGCGCTTCTTCTACACCGAGGCGCGGCGTCTGCAGATCGCCGAATGAGCAGCCCCTTGACCCCGTGGCGACCCCGAGGTTCTATCCTGCGCCTGATCGTCATTCGAGGAAGCTGCCCATGCGAGTCAGCCAACTGGCCAAAGCCGCCGCCGTAAGCGCGGAAACCGTGCGCCACTACACCGATCTCGGCCTGCTGCAACCCAGCCGTGACCCGCACAATGGCTACCAGCAATACTCAAGCAGCGACCTGCAGCGTCTGCGCTTCATCGCCCAGGCCCGGCGCCTGGGCTTCAGCCTCAAGGACATCGGCCTGATTCTCGCTCGCGCCGCCGGCGGCAACGCACCCTGCGACGAGGTGCGCGAGCTGCTGGGCGAGCGCCTGGCCAGCCTGCAGGCGCATATCGAGGAATGCCAGCGGCTGGCCGGCGTGATGCGCCGGGCCCTTCAGGAGTGGGCCGGCCAGCCCCAGTGCGCGCCGGATGGCCTGGCCATCTGCCGGCTGATCGAGGACTTTGATACCCGCGAGAACTCCCGTCCCGCCACGCCCTGCCCGGCCCACTAACATATCGACTATATAGATAGATTTTACGCAATTTAAGCGGACATCTATTCGATATATCAGATTAGCATCGAGGTCTCAGCCATCCCTGGAGGTGCCTTATGCGTCAGCTGCGACAATTGCTTGCCGTCCATGCCGGCCGTCCCACCACCGATGGCGCCGGCGTGCGCCTGATTCGCGTGTTCGGCGGCGGCGACCTCGAGCGTTTCGATCCCTTCCTGATGCTCGACGAGTTCGGCTCGAGCGATCCGGACGACTATATCGGCGGCTTCCCGCCCCATCCCCATCGCGGCTTCGAAACCATCACCTACATGCTCGAAGGCCAGATGCGTCACGAGGACCACCTGGGCAACGTCGGCCGGCTGCACAGCGGCGGCGTGCAGTGGATGACCGCCGCGCGCGGCATCATCCACAGCGAGATGCCCGAGCAGGCCCAGGGCCGCATGCGCGGCTTTCAGCTGTGGCTCAACCTGCCGGCCCGCGACAAGCTGGGCGAACCCGGCTATCGCGACATCGCCAGCGAGGCGATTCCGCAAGTCAGGACAGCCGAAGGGGTCGAGGCACGGGTGATCGCCGGGCGCTTCGACGACGGCCGGATACGCCAGGATGGCGCGGTGCAGCGGCCGCACAGCGATCCCCAGTTGTTCGACCTGCACCTGCCGGCCGGCAGCCGCATCAGTCCGCGCCTGGCGGACGGCTACCGGACGCTGCTGTACGTCTACGAGGGCAGCGTCATGCTCCCGGGTGTCGAGCGGAGCCTGGCCGCCGGCCAGCTGTTGCGTCTGTCCGATGAGGGCGAACTCGAACTGGCCAGCGACCAGGGCGCGCGCGTCCTGCTGATGGCCGGCCAGCCGCTGGGCGAGCCGATCGTGCAGTACGGCCCCTTCGTGATGAACAGCCGCGAGGAAATCGAGCAGGCGCTGCGCGACTATCGCGACGGCACCCTGGCCTGAGGGAGCCGACTCAGCGCGCAAAGGCGCTCAGGGGCCCTTGGCGTCGGCGCTGTCGATGGTCAGCCGTTGCGGCTCGGCGGCGCTGCTGGCCAGTGGGCCGCTGCGGCCTATCCACTCGCCGGCAGTGGCATCGCCCTGGCGCGAGACCCGCGCCACCAGTTGCACCTGCTCGAAGCCGGACAGCTTGAGCTGCGGCAGCATGGCGTCAGCATCCGACAAGCTGACCTCGGCCGGCAGATCGGCGACGGTCAGGCGCTTGACTGCCAGCGGCATCGGCGGCCCCTCGAGCGCGCGGGCAAAGACGAAGACGCTGTCGCCCGGCGCCACCTGCCCCTGCAGTTCGGCCGCCAACTCGACTCGCACGGTCAATTGGCTGGCCGCCGCAGGCGCGCCGGCACCCGCCGCGCCCAGGCGCTCCCGGGCCCGGGCGATGCCACCGACGATCGCCTGGCGCGAGGCGTCCTGCTCAGGCAAGAGCGCGACCAGGCGCTCCCAGTAGCCGATGGCCTCGGCGAAGCGGCCGTCTTCGAAGGCGGCGATGCCCAGCAGGCCGAGGCTGGTCGCCTCCTCGGGATCGGCCTTCAGCGCCTCGTCGGTAAGCTGCTGAATTTGCCCGCTCCAGCGTTTGTCGCCGGCGAAATACAGGGCCTGGGCCCATTGCCCGAGCAGTTCCGGCTGACGCCCGGCCAGGCCAACGGCCCGCTCGAAGGCGCGCGCGGCATCCGCGGCGCGCTCCTGGGCCAGATAGGTGCGGCCAAGGAAATACCAGCCCTCGGCGGAGTCCGGGTTGGCCTGCAGCGTCGCCTCCAGGCGTGCGCTCATCTCCTCCAGGCTGCGCGGCTGCTCGGCCAGGGTTTGGGCCTGCTGCACGGCGTCTATGGCGCCCCAGTGCAGGTAAAGGCCATAGCCGAGCAACGGCATCAGCAGGGCCGCCGCCAGGGGCAGCCTGTTGCCCAGGGCGCCGCGGCTGGCCGGGCGCGCCGCGCCCTCGGTATCGGCCAAGAGCTCCCGCGCCGCCTCGTCCCGTCCGGCCTGCAGCTGGACATCGTCGAGAATGCCGTCGCGGTGTTCACGCTCGAGCACCTGCAGGCGCTCCTGGTAGAGGCTGACATTGAGTGCGGTACGGTCTTCCTCGGCTTGCGCCTTGCGCCCGCGCAGCACCGGCAGCAACAGGAAAGCCAGGGCGGCGAGCAGCAGCAGACCGGCCAACAGCCAGAATTCGATCATGAGTCTTGGTTATCCCGAGGCGCGTGTTTCAAGAGTTCGGCCAGGCGCTGGCGCTCCTGCGCGGACAGCCCATCATCGGCCGCCGCTGGTTTCGCCCGGCGGCGCAGGACTATTACCGCGAGCAACAGCAGGCCGCCGAGCAGGAGCCCGGCCGGGCCATACCAGAGCAGCCAGGTGCGGCTGCTCAGCGGTGGCTTGTAGAGAACGAAATCGCCATAGCGCGCCACCAGAAAGTCGATGATCTGCGCATCGCTCTGGCCGGCCTCGAGCATGCGATAGATCTCCGCACGCAGATCCATGGCGATGGGCGCATCCGAGTCGGCGATATTCTGGTTCTGGCACTTCGGGCAACGCAACTCCTCGACCAGGCTGCGATAGCGCTCGCGCTGCGCATCGTCGGCGAACTCGTAGGTGTCGATGGCGGCCTGGGCGCCAGAGGCCAGGGCCAGTCCCAGCAGCAGGCCGCCAATCAGTCGCAGCAGCGGCCGACTCATGGCTTCACCTCGTCGACCAGCTGCTGGTAGAGCGGCGCCAGTTGCTCGCGCCAGACCCGCTCGTCGATCACCCCGACGTACTTGTGGCGAATGATGCCGTCCTTGTCGATCAGGAAGGTCTCGGGCGCACCGTAGACGCCCAGATCCAGCCCCAGGGTGCCGCGGGCATCCTCGACGTTGAGCCGGTAGGGATCATGCAGTTCGGCCAGCCATTTGCGCGCCGCGGCGCTGTCGTCCTTGTAGTTGACCCCGTGGATCACCACGCCGCGCTCGGCCAGCTGGTTGAGCACCGGGTGCTCGGCGCGACAGGCTACGCACCAGGTCGCCCAGACATTGACCAGGGCCGGTCGGCCCCTGAGATCGGCCTCGGTCAGGGTCGATTCGCCCTGCACTGCCGGCAGGTTGAAGGTCGGAAAGGGCTTGCCGATCAGCGCCGAGGGCAGCTCGCTCGGGTCGAGGAACAGGCCACGGTAGAGGAACAACGCGATGCCGAGGAACAGCGCCAGGGGCAGCAGCAGAATC
>JBFHKK010000157.1:0-6310 GCA_041595475.1 Pseudomonas sp.
CAGCGACAGCAGCGACAGCGCTGACGAGTAATCCACGGATCTATTGAGGAGCCAATCACATGGCACGTTTCTTCCGTCGTCGTAAATTCTGCCGTTTCACCGCAGAGAACGTGAAAGAGATCGATTTCAAAGATCTCAACACGCTGAAAGCCTACATCTCGGAAACCGGCAAGATCGTACCCAGCCGCATCACCGGGACCAAGGCTCGCTATCAGCGTCAGCTGGCTACCGCTATCAAGCGCGCCCGCTTCCTGGCCCTGCTGCCCTACACCGACAGCCACGGCCGCTGAGACCGGACCTTCGACGAGTCCGTAAGGGATAGATCGCATGCGCGCCCTGGCTGAATTCGTGATGCGCGGCCGTATGCAGGCCACCCTGGTGGTGGTCGCTTCTGCGGCATTGCCGCTGCTGTTCTGGTTGAGTGCCGCCGCCGGAAGCCTGGTGCTTCTGCGGCGCGGTTTGAGCGATGCCCTGAGCATCCTCGTCTGGGCCCTGCTGCCGGCCATCGGCTGGTGGTATGTGGGGGAGCCGCGCACCCTGTTGGTGTTGCTCGGCTCCCTGGGATTGGCGCTGCTGTTGCGCGCCACTCAGTCCTGGAACCGCGTGCTGCTGGTCAGCGTGGCCCTGGGCCTGGTGTACGGGTTGGTTCTGGGGGCGGTGTTCCGCGAGCCCATCGAAGCGCTGGCCGGCGAGCTGCAAAAGCTCATGCCGCAGATGCTCGAAGGGGTTCACCAAGAGTTGTCGGTGAGCGAACGCGCGCATCTGGAGAGCCTGATTGCACCGGTGCTGACCGGTTTGCTGGCGGCCTTGCTGCAGATAGTCAGCCTGCTGTGCCTGATGCTGGGGCGCTACTGGCAGGCGTTGTTGTACAACCCGGGCGGTTTCGGCGGCGAGTTTCACGTCCTGAGGCTGCCGCCGGCACAGGCGATAGCGCTGCTGCTCGGCATGTTCCTGGGGCCCAATCTGGGGCCGCAGCTGGCCATGCTGACGCCGCTGTGCAGCGTGCCGCTGGCGTTCGCCGGCATCGCCCTGATGCATGGGCTGGTGGCGCAAGGGCGACTGGCGAAGTTCTGGCTGGTCGGGTTGTACGTGACGCTGTTGCTGTTTATGCAGCTGGTCTATCCATTACTGGTGGTCTTGGCCATCGTCGACAGTCTGTTTGATTTTCGTGGTCGCTTCGCCCGCAAGCACGGGGCGGGGCCTACGGACGGTGAAGGTTAAAAGTTAAGAGGTAAGACCCAAATGGAAGTCATCCTGCTGGAAAAAATCGCCAATCTGGGCAACCTGGGCGACAAAGTGAAAGTCAAGGCCGGTTACGGTCGTAACTTCCTGCTGCCGCAAGGCAAGGCCACCGCCGCTACCGCGGCGAACGTTGCCGCGTTCGAAGCGCGTCGTGCCGAGCTGGAAAAAGCCGCTGCCGAGAAGAAGGCTTCGGCCGAAGCTCGCGCCGCTCAGCTGGCCGAGCTGGAAGTCACCATCACCGCGACTGCGGGCGATGAGGGCAAGCTGTTCGGTTCCATCGGCACCCACGACATCGCCGATGCCCTGACCGCCTCCGGCGTGGAAGTGGCCAAGGCCGAAGTGCGCCTGCCTTACGGCACCATTCGCCAGGTGGGCGAGTACGACGTGGCCGTGCACCTGCACACCGACGTCGAAACGACCGTCAAGGTCGTGGTGGTGGCCGCCTAAGCCATCCGCCGAAGTGGGCTTGCACTGAACTGCAGGCCCGCTAACAATCGGGCACGTCATCGCGCGAGCGATGCCGTGCCCTTTGTTTTTCAACGCCGATTGCCTGCGCCGAGCCTATGAACGACATCAGCATTCCCGAGCAGTACGACCTGCAAACCGCCTCCCTCAAGGTGCCGCCGCACTCGATCGAGGCCGAGCAGGCTGTGCTCGGTGGCCTGATGCTGGACAACAATGCCTGGGAGCGGGTGCTCGATCAGGTCTCCGACGGCGACTTTTATCGCCACGACCATCGGCTGATCTTCCGCGCCATCTACAAGCTGGCCGAGCGCAACCACCCCTTCGACGTGGTCACCCTGTCCGAGCAACTGGACAAGGAGGGCCAGCTGTCTCAGGTTGGCGGCCTGGCCTACCTCGGCGAGCTGGCCAAGAACACCCCCTCGGTGGCCAACATCAAGGCCTATGCGCAGATCATCCGCGAGCGCGCCACCCTGCGTCAGCTGATCGGCATCAGCAACGAGATCGCCGACAGCGCCTATGCGCCCCAGGGGCGCACCGGCGAGGAGATCCTCGACGAGGCCGAGCGGCTGATCTTCCAGATCGCCGAGGCGCGCCCCAAGACCGGCGGCCCGGTGGGCATCAACGACATCCTGGTCAAGGCCATCGACCGTATCGATACCCTGTTCAACAACGGCGACGCCATCACCGGCCTGTCCACCGGCTTCACCGATCTGGACGCACAGACCAGCGGCCTGCAGCCGGCCGACCTGGTGATAGTCGCCGGTCGTCCGTCCATGGGTAAGACCACCTTCGCCATGAACCTGGTGGAGAACGCAGTGCTGCGCAGCGACAAGGCGGTGCTGGTCTATTCGCTGGAGATGCCGGCCGACTCCATCGTCATCCGTATGCTCGCCTCCCTCGGGCGCATCGATCAGACCAAGGTGCGCGCCGGCCGCCTGGACGACGACGACTGGCCGCGGCTGACCAGCGCGGTCAACCTGCTCAACGATCGCAAGCTGTTTATCGACGACACCGCCGGCATCTCGCCTTCGGAGATGCGCGCGCGAACCCGGCGCCTGGCCCGCGAGCACGGCGAGATCGCCCTGATCATGGTCGACTACCTGCAGCTGATGCAGATCCCCGGCTCCAGCGGCGACAGCCGGGTTAACGAGATTTCCGAGATCTCCCGCTCGCTCAAGGGCCTGGCCAAGGAGTTCAACTGCCCGGTGGTGGCCCTCTCGCAGCTCAACCGCTCGCTGGAGCAGCGGCCCAACAAGCGCCCGGTCAACTCCGACCTGCGCGAATCCGGGGCGATCGAGCAGGACGCCGACATCATCATGTTCGTCTACCGCGACGAGGTCTATCACCCCGAGACCGAGCACAAGGGCGTCGCCGAGATCATCATCGGCAAGCAGCGTAACGGCCCGATCGGCACCACCCGCCTGGCCTTCCTCGGCAAGTACTCGCGCTTCGAGAACCTGGCGCCGGGCAGCTACCAGTTCGACGACGAGTGACGATTTGCACGGCCGGCATCCAGGTAGCCTCCTGGGCCGGCGCGTCGCCTCGGCTTTCGCTGCTAAGATAGGCGCCCCATTCAGCCTGCCGAGCCCCGACCATGCGCCCTCTCGTCGCCACCATCGATCTGGCCGCGATTCGCCACAACTATGCCCTGGCCAAGCGCTGCGCGCCGGGCCGCCAGGCGTTCGCCGTGGTCAAGGCCGATGCCTACGGGCATGGCGTGGGCGAGGTGGTCGGGGCGCTGGCGGCCCAGGCCGACGGTTTCGCCGTGGCCAGCCTGGAGGAGGCGCTTGCCGTGCGGGCGGCCCATGCCGGCAGCCGGATTCTGTTGCTCGAAGGCTGCTTCGCCGCCGATGAATACCCGCTGGCGGCCGAATTGGGGCTGGATCTGGTGCTGCACAACGAGCGCCAGGCGGAGCAGTTGTTGGCCGCATCCCTTACGCGGCGCTTGAATGTCTGGCTCAAGCTCGACAGCGGCATGCACCGCCTGGGCCTCGCCGCCGAGGCCGTGCGCCGCTGGCATGCGCGCCTGCAGGGCGCGGCGCAGGTGGCCGAGCTCAACCTGCTGAGCCATTTCGCCTGCGCCGACGAGCGCGGCCATCCGCTCAGCGAGGATCAGCTGGCGGCCTTTCTCGAGCTGCTCGATCTGGATTTCACCCAGCGCTCGCTGGCCAACTCGGCGGCCATCCTGACCCTGCCGGCGGCCCATATGGAGTGGTTGCGCCCGGGCATCATGCTCTACGGCGCTACCCCCTGCGCCGACCTGAGTGCCGCCGAGCTGGGCCTGCGGCCGGCCATGAGCCTGGACGCCGAGCTGATCGCCGTGCGCGAGGTCGCAGCGGGCGAGAGTGTGGGCTACGGCGCGGCCTGGGTCGCCCCGCGGCCCTCGCGCATCGGCACCGTCAGTTGCGGCTATGCCGACGGCTATCCGCGCCACGCCCCGAGCGGCACCCCGGTGCTGGTCGGCGGGCAGCGCGTGCCCCTGGTCGGGCGGGTGTCCATGGACATGCTGACGGTCGATCTGAGCGACCTGGGCGAGGTGCAGCAGGGCGCTGCGGTGCAGCTGTGGGGGCCTCAGTTGCCGGTGGACGAAGTCGCCCAGGCGGCCGGCACCATCGGTTACGAGTTGCTGACCAAGGTCACCCGGCGGGTGCCGCGGCGCTACCTGAACGGATGACGGCGACGCGCTAGCCGTCTGGGTGAGTCAAGGCTGCGGGCTGCCGCGGCCGTTAGTCCGAGCGCAGCGGTCGGACTTGGTCAATTTTTGTGCTATATTCCGCGGCCGTTCCAGTCCCCCAGCCTCGGTCTTCCCATGCACGCAGCCACGCCTCTGTTCGACTATCCCACATACTGGGCCGAGTGCTTCGGCCCGGCGCCTTTCCTGCCGATGAGCCGGGAAGAGATGGATCAGCTCGGCTGGGACAGCTGCGACATCATCATCGTCACCGGTGACGCCTACGTCGACCACCCGTCCTTCGGCATGGCCATTATCGGCCGCCTGCTGGAAGCCCAGGGCTTTCGCGTCGGCATCATCGCCCAGCCGGACTGGCGCAGCAAAGACGACTTCATGAAGCTCGGCCAGCCCAATCTGTTCTTCGGCGTGGCCGCCGGCAACATGGACTCGATGATCAACCGCTACACCGCCGACAAGAAGATCCGCTCGGACGATGCCTATACCCCCGGCGGCCTCGCCGGCAAGCGCCCGGATCGCGCCAGCCTGGTCTACAGCCAGCGCTGCAAGGAGGCCTACAGCCAGGTGCCGGTGGTGCTCGGCGGCATCGAGGCATCCTTGCGCCGGATCGCCCACTACGACTACTGGCAGGACAAGGTGCGCCGCTCGATTCTGATGGACGCCACCGCCGACATCCTGCTCTACGGCAACGCCGAGCGCGCGGTGGTGGAGATCGCCCAGCGCCTGGCCCGTGGCGAGGCGCTGGAACAGATCAGCGATATCCGCGGCACCGCCTTTATCCGCCGCGATACGCCCGAGGGCTGGCTGGAGATCGACTCCACGCGCATCGACCGGCCGGGCAAGGTCGACAAGATTATCAATCCCTATGTGAACACCCAGGACACCCAGGCCTGCGCCATCGAGCAGGAAAAGGGGCCCCAGGATGACCCCAACGAGGCCAAGGTGGTGCAGCTGCTGCCCCATCCGCGTCTGGAGCGGGACAAGACGGTGATCCGCCTGCCGTCCTTCGAGAAGGTGCGCAACGATCCGGTGCTCTATGCCCATGCCAACCGCGTGCTGCACCTGGAAACCAACCCGGGCAATGCCCGCGCCCTGGTGCAGAAGCATGGCGAGCTGGACGTCTGGTTCAATCCGCCGCCCATTCCCTTGACCACCGAGGAGATGGACTACGTGTTCGGCATGCCTTACGCGCGGGTGCCGCATCCGGCCTATGGTCAGGAGAAGATTCCCGCCTACGAGATGATCCGCTTCTCGGTCAACATCATGCGCGGCTGCTTCGGTGGCTGCACCTTCTGCTCGATCACCGAGCACGAGGGGCGGATCATCCAGAACCGCTCGCATGACTCGATCCTCCGCGAGATCGAGGAGATGCGCGACAAGGTGCCGGGCTTCACCGGGGTGGTCTCCGACCTGGGCGGGCCGACCGCCAACATGTACCGCATCGCCTGCAAGGACCCGGAGATCGAGAAGCACTGCCGCAAGCCGTCCTGCGTGTTCCCCGGCATCTGCGAGAACCTCAATACCGACCACTCGTCCCTGATCGAGCTGTACCGCAAGGCCCGCGCCCTGCCGGGGGTGAAGAAGATCCTGATCGCCTCGGGCCTGCGCTACGACCTGGCGGTGGAGTCGCCCGAATACGTCAAGGAGCTGGTCACCCACCACGTCGGCGACTATCTCAAGATCGCCCCGGAACATACCGAGCGCGGCCCGCTGGACAAGATGATGAAGCCGGGCATCGGCAGCTATGACCGCTTCAAGCAGATGTTCGAGAAGTACTCCAGGGAGGCGGGCAAGGAGCAGTACCTGATCCCCTACTTCATCGCCGCCCACCCGGGCACCACCGACGAGGACATGCTTAACCTCGCCCTGTGGCTGAAGAAGAACGGCTTTCGTGCCGACCAGGTGCAGGCCTTC
>JBFHKK010000158.1:0-6298 GCA_041595475.1 Pseudomonas sp.
GCCAAGCTGTACGCTGGCCTCGATCAGGGCGCCGGTCTTGTGCCTGTGCATCGATTCCAGCGCCGCCTGGTCGAGCTGCCGACCGACCGCGCCGAGATCGATCGCCTGACCGCCGACCATGCCCGCCGGCCCGGCCGCCCGCGCCAGCGCGCCTATCATCGCCAGGCGCACCTCGGCGTTGTGCGGGTTGCGCCGGGCATCGCCGAGCACCTCGAAGGCCAGGCTTTGCAGGGCGTCGCCGGCGAGGATGGCGGTGGCTTCGTCGAACGCCTTGTGGGTAGTGGGTTGGCCGCGGCGCAGGTCGTCGTCATCCATGGCCGGCAGGTCGTCGTGGACCAGTGAGTAGGCGTGGATCAGCTCCACCGCGCAGGCGGCGCCATCGGCGCGGTTCGGCTCGCCGCCGAGGGCTTCGCAGGCGGCATAGACCAGCAGCGGGCGAACGCGCTTGCCGCCGTTGATCACGCTGTAGCGCATCGCCTGATAGAGTCGGGCCAGTTCGGCATGGGGGGCTTGGAAAAGCTCATCCAGGGCAAGATCGACGCGCTGCTGGCACTGGGCCTGGTAGGCCGCGATCATGCCGGGCGATCCGCGTCGAAAGGCGCTTCGCGCAGCTCGCCGTCGCGCTCGAGGAGGATCTGCACCTTCTGTTCGGCCTGGCTCAGGGCGGCCTGGCAGTCTCGGGTCAGGCGGATACCCTGCTCGAAAGCGGTCAGCGAATCCTCCAGGGACAGCTCGCCGCTTTCCAGGCGCTCGACCAGGTTTTGCAGGTCGGTGAGGGACTGCTCGAAGTCGAGCGCGGCTTTTTTGCGGGCCATGGCGGGCATTCTCGGGCGGGGGACTGAAACGGGCGCGACACTAGCAGAGCTGTGGCTGGCGTTCAAATGGCCGCAGGCTCAGGGCGCGGCATAGGTGGCCCAGAAATAATAGAGGGTCATGCCGCTGCCGACCGCTATCACCAGGGCGCGCAGCAGGGCCGGCGGCAGGTGCTGGCCGAGGGCGCCGCCGGCGTAGCCGCCGAGGCTGGCGCCGGTCAGGAGGATTGCCAGTTCCAGCCAGCTGACCCGCCCGGCGAGGATGAAGGTCAGGCTGGCGATGCTGTAGATCACCGCCGAAATCAGGTTCTTCAGGGCATTGGCACGGGCCAGCGGATGGCCCTCGATGGAAAAGGCGGCCAGTTGCAGGATGCCCATGCCGGCGCCGAAGTAGCCGCCGTAGACCGACACCCCGGCATGGGCGCCAAGCGACAGGGGGCTGTGCGGCGGCTGCTCGGCCGCCACCCGCCGCGCAGCAAGGGCCCTGCTCAGCCAGGGGCTGGCGGCGAACAGCGCGGTGGCCAGCAGCAGCAGCCAGGGAATCAGCACGGCAAAGACCTCATCGCCACTGGCCAGCAGCAGCAAGCCGCCGCCCAGGCCACCGATCAGTCCGGCCAGCAGCAGGGGCCACAGGTAGCCGGCCAGCGGCCGCAGGCTGCGGCGCCCGGCCCAGGCCGCCGCCAGGCTGGCCGGCCAGAGGGCCACGGCGTTGGTTGCATTGGCGGTCACCGGCGCCAGCCCGGCCGCGAGCAGGGCGGGAAAGGAGAAGAAGGTGCCGCCGCCGGCCAGGGCGTTCATGCCGCCGGCGGCGAAACCGGCGAGCAGCAACAGGGCGAGGTCGCTCGAGGTCATGGTGGTACCGTAAAAGCTTCGAGCTTACGCAGCTTGGCGCCCCTGGCCAAGTCGTGGCGAGGCGAGGGGCCGTGTTGTCGCACCCATGGCGGGCCGCGGGCATAAAAAAACCGGCTTGTGGCCGGTTTTTAGGAAGTGGTCAGGGCTTATTTTTGGTAAGCCGCGACCGCCTTGGTAATTGCGGCACGGGCGGCGTCGGCGCCTTCCCAGCCCTCGACCTTGACCCACTTGCCCTTCTCCAGATCCTTGTAGTTCTCGAAGAAGTGCTTGATCTGCTCGAGCAGCAGGGCCGGCAGATCGGTGTATTCCTTCACGTCCACATACAGCTGGGTCAGCTTGTCGTGGGGGACGGCGATCAGCTTGGCGTCGCCGCCGGCTTCGTCGGTCATGTTCAGCACACCGACCGGGCGGGCGCGGATCACAGAGCCAGGTGCCACCGGGTAGGGGGTGACCACCAGCACATCCAGCGGGTCGCCGTCGTCGGCCAGGGTGTGCGGGATGAAACCGTAGTTGGCCGGGTAGAACATCGGCGTGGCCATGAAGCGGTCGACCATCAGGCAGTCGACCTCATGGTCGATTTCGTACTTGATCGGCGCGTGATTGGCCGGGATCTCGATGGCGACGTAGATGTCGTTGGGCAGGTCTTTGCCAGCTGGAATCTTGCTGTAGCTCATGGGGCGACTCCCGGGTGGGCCAAAAAAGTGGCGCGATTATAGGCAGATTCCCAGGCGCTGGCTATGCCGCCCGTTCACTCGGCAGATGGCGGCACTGGGGCGGCGGAGTCGGCGCTGTAGCTCGGGTCGCTGGCCTGCAGGCGGCGCAATCGAGCCAGTGGATCCTGCCGGTAGAACAGCGCCAGTTGCGCGTAGACCGTCGGGAAGGCCTCGCTGAGCAGGTCCGGGGCGCTGAAGAAGTATTCGCTGGTCACGGCGAAAAACTCCGCCGGATTTTCGGCTGCATAGGGATCGATGGCTGTTTCGGCCTGCGGATCGGCATCCAGCTGCGCATTGAGCGCGTCATAGGCGTCTTGCATCGCCCTGGCCCAGTCGGCGATGCGCATGTCGCGATGCAGCGGTGGCAAGCCATTGGCATCGCCGTCGAGCATGTCGAGTTTGTGCGCCAGTTCGTGGATCACCAGGTTATAGGCGTCCCAGGCGCCGCTGGCCTGCACGCCGGGCCAGGCGAGGATCACAGGGCCCTGTTGCCAGGCCTCGCCGCTGTGTTCGGCATCCCATTCGTGAACCACGCCGTCGGCGTCGCGGTGGCGTTGCGGGCTGAGGAAGTCGTCCGGGTACAGGACGATTTCATGGAAGCCCCGGTACCAGTCGAGTTCGGCCAAGTGCAGCAGCGGAAGTTCGGCCTGGGCGGCGAGAAAGAGCCGGTCGGCCGCATCCAGTTCGACGCCGGGCAGAGTGGTCAGGTGCTTGGCATGCAGGAAAAGCACGGCGCGATCGCGCAAGCGCGATTCTTCCTGCTCGCTGAGGCCATCGAGGATCGGCAGGCGCTGCCGGACCTCGACCCAGAGCGCGGGGTCGACGGGGTGTCTGGCGAGGATGCGGCGACGGCGCCAGGCGCGGAATGACCACATGGGTGAGGGCTCGAGCGGTGGGGCGCCCACCTTAAGGCGTCGACCGCGCCAGCAGCAAGCCGCCGCCTGACTTGGCGGCGGCTGATCAAGACATTGTCAGTCTTCGTTGATCGGCAGTACGTAGTTCTTGAACTCGGTGTCGACGATAAAGCCGATCGATTCGTAGACCTTGTGCGCCACTTCGTTGTCGATGCTGGTGGAGCAACGCATGCGTACCGCGTTGGTTTCCTTGGCCATTTTCTTGGCGGTCTGCAGCAGACGGTCTGCCACCAGTTGGCGGCGGGCGTCTTCGGCGACATAGATGTCATTGAGGATCCACACGCGCTTGAGCGACAGCGAGGAGTAACTCGGGTAGAGCTGGCAGAAGCCCAGCAGGCGGTCTTCGTCGGCGGCCAGGGCCAGATAGATCACCGATTCCTTGCGGGTCAGGCGGTTCTCGAGAAATTTGCGCGACGACTCGGGGTAGGCCAGCTGACCGTAGTACTCGCGGTACTTGACGAACAGCGGGGTCAGTTGGTCCAGGTGCTCCAGGGTGGCTTGGACGATGCGCATGGCGGGCCTCGACATTGATAAAACAGGGGTTTTCAGCAAAGCATGAGCTGTGCCAAGAGTCGGCACTGATGCTGCCTAACGATTTTTGAAAGTGCAATCCAAGCGAGCGTTTGATTTTTTCGCCCGTGTCTGAGGGCTCGAGCGGACTGACCGGTCGCCGCGGTTGAGACCGGGAGTCATCCGACGGCGGAGCTTGAGAGATGAATGCGCGTCCGCTTTATATTCGAATATGGAATTTAAGATTTGTATTTCAAAGAAAAAGCGTCTAAAAAAAGGCCGGTAGTTGAGTTGCAAGAGATGGTTTTTAGAAATTTCCGGGAGTAGGCTCGGATTTAAGAAATTTGGCGCCAAATTTGTGCTCGTTTTCGCGCAACTCCCTGATTGCGCACTGGTGTAGGGCATTTGAAGGATCGGGTGGCGGCCGAGCTTGGATGCTAGTTAGACCAAGCCGGGGGCTGGGCCCGAGGGGCCAGCCGATACTGCCATTGCACGAGACCCTCTATGTCATTCTTGAGTGGCGATTACTCCCTCCTGCTGATGCTTAACCTGATCGTGCTGCTCGTGCTCGGCGGGGGTGGCTTCTGGCTGTTGCAGGCGCGTCATGCGCGCGTGGAGGCGGCCCTGCGTCAAGCCTTGGAGGAGAGTCAGGCGCAGCAGCGCTCGATGGTGCCGGCCGCAGCGCTGGAGCAGCACCGCCAGGACAGTCGAGCGCACATCGCCGCGCTGGAGCAAGGCCTGGCCGATTGCCGCGCCCAGAGCGAGCAGGCAAGGCGTCAGCTGGAGCAGGAACACGCTCAGCAGCGTCAACAACTGGAGCAGGAGCTGCAGCGCCTGAGCGACTCGCAGCGCGCCAGCATCCAGGACATGACCGCGAAAATGGAGCAGATCACCGGCGCCGTGCAGGAGCTGTTGAGCATCACCGAAACCATCGAGCGCTGGCATGAAGGCATGAACAGCATCATGGTGCACAACAAGATCATGCAGAAGCAGATCGGCGACTTCAAAGGCATCGTCGGCCAGATCGCCATCCTCTCGCTCAATGCGGCCATCGAGGCCGCGCGCGCCGGGGAATCGGGCCGCGGCTTCGCGGTGGTGGCCGACGAGGTTCGCAAACTCTCGACCAGCGCCCAGTCGCTCAACGAGGATTACCGCACCAATCTGGGCAAGAGCGCCTTGATCGCCACCCTGGCGTTTCAGGATGTGCAGGCCGGCGGCAACATGATAGTGACCGCCATTCGCGGGGTGCAGCATCAGGTCAGTAGCCTGGGCGATTCGCTGCAGGGTGTGCGTTAACTTATGCGCAAGACCCATAGCGAACTGGAGACGACGCTCAACAAGCTGCTGCAGACGACCCTGGAGCAGACCCTGAAAGGCTGCGCTTCGACCGTGCCCTGGGTCATCGGCAAGGTCGAGACGCTCGAGGAGCTGGCCCATCCGCAGTGCATCATCGTCACCATCTCTTCGTTCAAGTTTCGCATCATGTGCCTGCTCCACGTCTCGCTGGATGCGACCACCCGCCAGTTCGTCGCCGAGGCCACCTCGACCCGGCTGGATGCCCAGCAGGAGTCCGATGTCATCGACTATCTGCTGGAGATGAGCAACAGCTTCTGTGGCACCCTCAAACGCCACCTGCAGGGCAACTGCCCGCCGCTCGGCATGTCGACGCCCAATCTGCTCGACAGGACCAGTCTGAAGTTCGACGAGGCGGTCAGCCTGTCACTGGGTGCCCATGCGCGCGCTCAGACCGCGCCCAATGAACCGGCGATCTTTGCCGCCAGCATTCTGGTCAACGTCCGCCAGGACGGGGATTTCAATCTGCCCAGCTATCAGGAGTACTTCCGCGAACTGAACACTCAGGCCGAAAGCTTTGGCGAATTGGAACTTTTCTAGAACAAGAACAAGCGTTTTCCGTAGAAGGTGGTGTCAGCATGATCGAATTTGAAAAGCGGCTCGTCAGCAAGGTATTGATTTTCGAGGACGATGTCGCCGCCCAGGGCAAACTAAAGGAATTCTGCAGCGACTACGGCCTGATCGGCCTGAAGCAGACCGATACTTCCATCATGGACAGGCTGGCGGCCAACATCGACCTCGGCGCCGTGATCATCTCCGAGCGCAGCCGCGACACGGCCACCGGGCTGGACAATGGCTACGAGCTGGCCTTGCGGGTTCATCAGGTGCGCCGCGAACTGCCGATCTTCCTGCGCCGCCAGGGCCGCTCCGACCTGGACGACATCCCCGGCGAGCTCAAGGCCTGCCTGGCCGGCGCCTTCGACATCGATCAGCCGGACACCCTCAAGGCCCTGCTCGACCAATACCTGGCCACCAGCGAATATCCCAGTTCGCTGATCCGGCGCATGGAAGAGGTCACTGAGGAGTCGCTGCAGGCGCTGTTTCGCGACGTCGAGGTGGAGTGCGACCTGCCCTACCTGGTCAAGGACAAGCTGACCTACGGCGACATCCTCAGCCTGCTGCCGGTGGAGGCGCCCTGGTTCAC
>JBFHKK010000159.1:0-6287 GCA_041595475.1 Pseudomonas sp.
CGGCGCAGCTGCTGCGTCAGCTCGGTCAGCCGCCGTGGACCGAGGTGCTGGCCGTGCAGCCCAGTGTGCTGGTACTGGATGCCGCGGCGCTGGCGCGTGGTGCGGCACTACCGGACAGCCAGCAGCAGGCGCTGGACAGCGCCGGCCTGCTGGTGCTGAACAAGAGCGCAGCGCTGGATGCCGCGACGCGGACGGCACTCGCCGCGCGCCTGCCGGCGCGGCCGCTGTACTGGACCGAACAGGGCGCGCTGCCACTGGTGCAGCTGCCGGGCATCGCTCAGCAAGCGTGCGCGGGCGCTGATCACGCCGCACTACCGGCCGCCGCGGCACCGCTGCCTGGCGTCTGGCTCGATCCGCGTCAGCCGGTCTGCCAGGTGCAGGCCGGCGCGGATGGCTGGAGCATCGGCTGGCGCTGGCATCCGAGCCAGCGCTTTTCCATCGCCGCGGTGGAGCAATGGCTGGCGGGCCTGGCCTGGCGCCGCGCCAAGTTGATCCTGCACAGCGGCAACGGCTGGCTGTCGGCCAACGCCCTGGACGGCCAGGCACTGCACTGGCAGGCCAGCGCCTGGCGCAAGGATTCGCGGCTGGAGCTGATCTTCGGGGGCGAGCAGCAGGTCGAGGCCCTGGACCTTGGCCTGGCGGCTTGCCGCGTCTGAGCGCAGAGGCCTGGCCGCGGCGCTGAAACGGCGGCGGCCTGAGGGTAAACTAGCGGCCCCCTGTTCTTGCCACGAGCCTCTGCATGCACCTCGAATCCTGGTCCCATGCCTGTTCCGCCGGTTTCACCCTGCGCAGCTGGCACAGTCCGCCCTCGGGCAAGCCGCTGCTGCATTTCCTCCATGGCAACGGTTATTGCGGGCGGGTCTATGAGCCGATGCTGGAGGTGCTGGCGGAGGACTTCGACCTCTGGCTGTGCGATATCCAGGGCCACGGCGACAGCGACCATGGCGGCCGTTTCCATGGCTGGAACCGCAGCGCCGAGCTGGCCCTGGAAGCCTTCGAGGTGGGCCGCCGGGCATTCGCTCAGGTGCCGCTGTTCGCCCTCGGCCACAGTTTCGGCGGGGTGCTGACCAGCCTGATGCTGGCCCAGCAGCCGCAGCTGTTCCAGCGCGCGGTCCTGCTCGACCCGGTGCTCTTCACGCCGGCCATGATCGGCGTCATGGCGCTGTCCGACGTGGTCGGCCTGGGCCGCCTCAACAGCCTCGCGAGCAAGGCGCGCAAGCGCCGCCGGCAGTGGCCCGATCGCGCCGCCGCGCACGCCGC
Source organism: Pseudomonas sp. (assembly GCA_041595475.1). GTDB lineage: Bacteria > Pseudomonadota > Gammaproteobacteria > Pseudomonadales > Pseudomonadaceae > Aquipseudomonas. The sequence continues at coordinate 1,261 of JBFHKK010000159.1, forward strand.
GCTGCACGGTCGCGGGATGTTTCGAGGCTGGACCGAGGCGGCCTTCGAGGCCTATATCAAGCATGCCCTCAAGGACACAGAGGCGGGCGCCGAGCTCAAGTGTCGGCCGAGCCGCGAGGCGGACATCTTCGCCTCCTTTCCCAAGCGCCTGTGGCCCTCGCTGGCCAAGGTTAGCACCCCGACCCAGGTGCTCTACGGCCAGCACAGCTATCCCTTCGTCGCCAAGTCGGTGGCGCGCTGGTGCGTCGGCAATCCGCACGTGCATGCCCAGGTGGTGCCTGGCGGCCACTGTTTCATGCAGGAGCGGCCGCAGGAGGCCGCCGCGCGGGTGGCCGAATTCCTGCTGCAGATCTAGTCCGCCGGCGGCTGGCGCTCGCGGCGCCAGTGCTCCAGGTCGATCACCTGGGGGCTGTCGGCGGGCGGGGTCCTGAAGGGATGGGGCGCCAGTTGGATAGGCCCCGGATGGGCGCCGAACATGACGATGCTGCCGCTGTGGCGCTGTTCGCCGGTGACCGTGAACTCGAAGCCGTAGACCCGTGCCAGGCGCTTGCGTCCGCGGGCGTCGGGCAGCAGGGCGATGCGGCGCAGGGCGACATTGCCGTCGAGCAGCTCGACATCGGCCTGCTCGCAATGCCGCTTGACCCGCGCCAGGGCGCGCTCGCGCAAGCCGTGGCCGTGCCACAGCCAGGCGCCGGCGGCGGCCAGCAGCAGCAAGATGAAAATATTGCCGAGCGTCAGCATGGTACGGCTCCTGACACGAATGGACGGCGCAAGGGTCGCCTGCATTCTGCCAGCCCGGCCGCGGCCTGTCGCCTCAGGCGAGGCTGTTGAGGCGCTGGTAGCGCTGCTCCAGTTCCTGGCGGATGGCCCGGCGCTGCTCGCCTTCCTCGAAGCGTCGGCGTTCCTCGGTCGAGCGCAGCTGGCGCGCCGGCACGGCGATCGGCCGGCCCGCCTCGTCCACCGCGACCATGGTGAAGAAGCAGCTGTTGGTGTGGCGCATCGAGCGATCGCGGATGTTCTCGGTGACCACCTTGATGCCGATTTCCATCGAGGTGCGGCCGACATAGTTGACCGAGGCGAGAAAGGTCACCAACTCGCCGACGTGGATCGGCTGGCGGAAGGTCACCTGATCCACCGACAGGGTCACCACGTAGCTGCCGGCGTAACGGCTGGCGCAGGCGTAGGCGACCTCGTCCAGGTATTTGAGCAGGGTGCCGCCGTGGACATTGCCGGAGAAGTTGGCCATGTCCGGGGTCATCAGTACGGTCATGGCCAGTTGCGTATTGCTGGCGTCCATGGGCATCCCTCGCGCGCTCGCTGTGTTTTGTCTTCCGAGCATAACCGTCGGCGTGCCGGTGGTCTCGCGGCGCGCCTCAACGGCCGGCCGAGAGGCCGAAGTCGATGGCCAGGTCGGCGCCGGTGATGGCCTCGGCCTGGGGCTGGCACAGGTACCAGACCAGTTCGGCGACTTCCTCGGGACGCAGAAAGCGCGCCTCGCGGCCCTGGGGATAGAGGCTGAGCAGCTCGCGCTTGTAGGCGGTGGGGTTGCCCTGGCCGTAGCGTTCGGCCTGGTAGTCGAGCATGGGCGTGGCGATGTCGCCGGGTGACACCGTGTTGACCCGCACGCCGTGCTCGGCCAGTTCCAGGGCCAGGGTCTTGCTCAGCATCACCAGCGCCGCCTTGCTCGCGCAGTAGGCGGCCGAGCCGCGATAGGCCTGACGCCCGGCGTCGCTGCCGATGTTGATGATGCTGCCGCGAAATTCCTTGAGATGAGGAATGGCCGCCTGGCTCAGATAGAAGGCCGCCTTGAGATTGACCCCCAGCACCTGGTCGAAGTCCTCCTCCTCGAAGCGCTCCACCGGGCCCTCGCGCCAGACTCCGGCGGCATTGACCAGGGCGTCGAGGCGGCCGGTGCTGGCCATCACCTTGGCGATCAGCTCATGGCAGTTGCTGGCGCTGCGCAGGTCGGCGGTGGTGCTGAAATCCAGGGGGATCCGTGCATTGAGCTCGTGCAGCCCGGCCTTGTCGACATCGGTGGCGCTGACCCGCCAGTGGCTTTGCGAGAAGCGCTTGGCGATGGCCCGGCCGAGGCCGCCGGCGGCGCCGGTGATGAGGATCACGGGTGTGCTCATGATAAGGAGGCTCCTTGCGCTGGGCTGGTCAATCCAGTGTAGGTAAGGCGGCGCGCCTGTCAGGCCTGGTGCAGATACCAGCGCCAGTCCTGCTCGCCGACTTCGCCCATGAACTGGCGGTACTCGGCGAACTTGATCGCCAGAAACACCCGCAGAAAGTCCTCGCCCAGCGCCTCCCTGGCCCAGCTCGATTGCGCCAGGCGGCCGAGGGCGCCGAGCCAGTCGGTGCTGAGGGTCTCGCGCGCCTGGGCATAGCCATTGCCTTCGATGGCCGGGCCGGGGTCCAGTTGCTCGCGGATGCCTTTGTGCATGCCGGCCAGCAGGGCGGCGGCGGCGATATAGGGATTGGCGTCGGCGCCGCAGATGCGGTGCTCGATGTGCCGGCTGCTCGGCTGGCCGCCCGGCACGCGGAAGGACACGGTGCGGTTGTTCACCCCCCAGCTCTTGGCCAGGGGCGCATAACTGTTGGCCTGGAAACGCCGGTAGGAGTTGGCGTGGGGGCAGAACAGCGCCAGGGCGTCGTCGAGGGTGGCCATCATGCCGGCGATCGACTGACGCAGCAGCGGGGTGCCCTGGGGGTCTTCGCTGGCCATCAGGTTGCGGCCCTGCTCGTCGGCCAGGCTCACGTGCAGGTGCATGCCGCTGCCGGCCAGATCGGCGAAGGGCTTGGCCATGAAGCAGGCGTCCATGCCGTGTTTGTTGGCCACGCCCTTGACCAGGCGCTTGTAGCGCACGCCCTCGTCGATGGCCTGGAGCACGTCGAAGCGGTGTTCCAGGGTGATCTCCACCTGGCCGGGGGCGTATTCGGAGATGGCCGTGCGCGCCGGCAGGCCCTGGGCTTCGCAGGCGCGGTAGAGGTCGTTGAGAAAGCCCTGCAGCTGCTCCAGCTCGAGCACGCCATAGACCTGGGTCTGCCGCGGCCGCTGGCCGTTGCCCTGGCGCGCCGGCTGCGGGCGCTGGTGGGGTGCGCGCTGCTGGTCGAGCAGGTAGAACTCCAGCTCCACCGCCATCACCGGGTGGTAGCCGTCGGCCTTGAGGCGCTCGGCGACCCGGGCCAGCAGCAGGCGCGGGTCGGCTACCGCGGCCGGCAGGCCGCGCTCGGGGTGCATGCCTACCTGCAGCTGGCCGGTGGGCTCGGCGCGCCAGGTCTGCAGGGTGAGGCTGCCGGGGATGGGGTAGGTCCAGCAGTCGGCATCGCCGACTTCCCAGACCAGCCCGGTGTCCTCGACATCCTCGCCCTGGATGCTCAGACCGAGGATGGTGCTGGGCAGCGGGCGGCCGTCGCGGTACACCGCGAGCAGCTCGTCGCGGTGCAGCAGCTTGCCGCGCGGCACGCCGTTGGGGTCGATCAGGAACAGCTCGATATGCCGCACCTCGGGGTGCTCGGCGAGAAAATCCAGGGCTTCCTGGGGATCGGCGAAGGTCATGGGGGCTTCCTTTGAGTCAGGCGCGGGCGCCGGGCAGGGCCAGGAGCTCGCCGAGGCCCTCATCGAGGGTGGCGAGTAGCCGGTCGACGTCTGTTGCCGAGGTGTCCGGGCAGCACAGCGTCATGTTGTGGAAGGGGGTGATGAGGAGGCCGCGGTTGATCAGGTAGAGGTGCAGGGCCATCTGCAACTCATCGTGGAAGGCGGCCTCGGCCTCGGCGCCGGTGCGCGGCGGCCTGGCGCAGAACTGGAACTCGCAGCGCGCGCCCAGTTCGGTCACCGACCACTTGAGTTGGTGTTTGCCGATCAGGCGGCGAAAGCCCTCAGCCAGGCGCGCGGCCAGCGGCAGCATATGGTCGTAGGCGGCCTGGGTCATCACCTGCTCCAGGTTGGCGCGCATGCAGTGCATGGCCAGGGCGTTGGCCGACAGGGTGGTGCCCATGCCGCTATGGCCGTGGCCCTGGCTGTTCTCGCTGGCACGTTTGCGCGCGGCGGTCATGGCCTCGGCCATCGCAGCGCTGCAGCCAAATACGCCGCAGGGCACGCCGCCGGCAATCGGCTTGCCGACCACAAAGAAGTCCGGGTCGAGGTTCCACAACTGGGTGCAGCCGCCGATATCGGTGGAGATGGTGTGGGTCTCGTCGATAATCAGCAGCGAGCCATATTTGCGTGTCAGCTCGCGACACTTCTGCATAAACCCGGGGTCGGGCATGACCATGCCGATATTGGTCATGGCCGGCTCGCACAGCAGGGCGCAGACATCGCCCTGGGCCAGCGCCGCTTCCAGGGCCTCGACATCGTTGAAGGGAATCGAGCGGCTGTACTGGGTCAGGTCGTAGGCCTGGCCGATCAGGCCGCTGCGGTGCACCGTGGCGCCGTCGCGGCTACGGACCATTACATCGTCCAGGGTGCCGTGGTAGCAGCCGTCGAACACCAGCAGGGTGTTGCGCTGGGTAATGGCGCGGGCCCAGCGCAGTACATAGCGGTTGGAGTCCGTGGCGGTGGCGGTAACCTGCCAGTAGGGCAGGCCGAAGCGCGCGGCCAGCAGCTCGCCGGCGACCAGGGCATCTTCGCCCGGCAGCATGGTGGTCAGGCCGTTGCCCGCCTGCTCGGCGATGGCCTTGGCCACCGGGTCTGGCGAGTGGCCGAACATGCTGCCGGTGTCGCCCAGGCAGAAGTCGATGTACTCATGGCCGTCGACGTCATAGAAACGCGCGCCCTTGGCCCGCTCGACAAACAGCGGGCAGGGTGTCGACCAGTCGGCCATCCAGTGCATCGGCACGCCGCCATACAGCGAGTGGCGGGCGCGTTCGGCCAGGTTCACGGAGTTCGGGTTGCGTTGCACAAAACGTTCGCGCTCGGCGGCGAAGAAGCGTTCTACGGCGGTTGGGCTGATACCACTGGAAGTCATGTTGCACACCTCGTTCGAATATCTGCACATCGTCATTTGTGATCACAGAATTGTCAATAC
>JBFHKK010000160.1:0-6251 GCA_041595475.1 Pseudomonas sp.
TGGCCATTCGACGATGGGCGCCTGCCGGAATTGCTGTTTCGCTATCGCGCCCGCAACTATTACGCGACTTTAAGTAGCGGCGAACAGCAGCGCTGGCGCACGTTCTGCCAGCAGCGATTGACCCGGGCCGAATTCGGCGCGCCCAATACCCTGGCCAGTTTTGCCGCCGCTTGGGAGGAACTTTGGCCGGCGGCGACAGAGTCGCAGCGGCTTGTCTTGAGCCAATGGCGCGAGTATGCCCAGCAGTTGCGTGCGCAATACGGGATTGAACCGTAGCGAGGTGTCCGGCCACAAAAGGTCGTCGCCGAAAATGTCGGCCTTGGTTTCTTGCGGCGATCAAGCGCGGGTGAATACTCGGCAGCGGCGAGTTGTTTGTTGGGAATTGGCAAGGGGCGGCGTCGAAGCCCTGTTCGCTACTGTCCATGGCGGGCAATTAACAGGCCGATCGCGGCTCATAAAAAACGCCAGCATTCAGCTGGCGTTTTTCGTTGTGCGGCCTCAGTCAGTGGCGACTGTTTGCCATCAGCCCAGCAGAGTCGCCCAAGATTCCACGGTGTCCGCGCCCCACTTGGCCTTCCACTCTTTCAGGGTCTTGTGGTTGCCGCCCTTGGTTTCGATGGTTTCGCCGGTGTGCGGGTTCTTGTACTGCTTGACCTTGCGCGCGCGCTTGCTGCCGCCGGCCTTGGCCGCACGCGCCGGCTTGCTGACCTTCGCTTCGGGGTCGAGCAGGGCGATGATGTCGCGCAGCGACTTCTGATATTCGCCCATCAGGGCGCGCAACTTGCCTTCGAATTCCAGTTCTTTCTGCAGTTTGTCGTCTTGCGACATATTCTTCAGGCGTTCCTGCAGTTCCTTGATGGCTTCTTCAGTGGCGCGGTATTCGTTGATCAGCGACATGGACGTACCTTAATGAATGGGGGTGGTAAGTGTCAGTCATGATAGTCATGGCATTTAGGCAAGTAAACCGATTGTCGGCGAATAATTAGCCGATGGCGAAAATAAACTTCGCTCAAGAAAGAAAGGGTGCTCTTTGTTTGCCCGGGCAGCGCGGCTTATCCGAACTTGGATTTGGCGCGAAGGCCGGAAAAGTAACGCGGTGATTGTTGCCATCGACTGCGTTCGCGCTCTGCGCATGGGCCGGTGGCGGCGACGACATGCATGGCCCAGACAAACGCCTGTTACTGCAGTTTTTCTTGCCAATGGCTAGAATGGCCGACTTTTTCATGCTGGAGTCGTCATGCGCACCTTTCGCCTGGTCATTGCGTGCCCGGATCGCGTCGGTATTGTCGCCAAGGTCAGTAACTTTCTGGCGACCTACAACGGCTGGATTACCGAGGCCAGTCATCACTCGGACAATCAAAGTGGCTGGTTCTTTATGCGCCACGAAATTCGCGCCGACTCCTTGCCCTTCGAACTCGACGGCTTTCGCCAGGCCTTCGCGCCGATCGGCCGGGAGTTTTCCATGGAGTGGCGCGTAACGGATTCGGCGCAGAAGAAGCGCGTGGTGCTGATGGCCAGTCGCGAGTCCCACTGTCTGGCGGATTTGCTGCACCGTTGGCACAGCGACGAGCTCGATTGCGATATCCCCTGCGTGATTTCCAATCATGAGGATCTGCGCAGCATGGTCGAATGGCACGGCATTCCCTACTTCCATGTGCCGGTCGATTCCCAGGACAAGCAGCCGGCCTTTGCCGAAGTGCAGCGGCTGGTGCAGGCCCATGCGGCTGACGTGATAGTGCTGGCGCGCTACATGCAGATTCTGCCGCCGCAACTGTGCCGCGATTACGCCCAGCGGGTGATCAACATCCATCACAGCTTCCTGCCGTCCTTCGTCGGCGCCAAGCCCTACCATCAGGCCTCCTTGCGCGGCGTGAAGCTGATAGGCGCGACCTCCCACTACGTCACCGAAGAACTGGATGCCGGGCCCATCATCGAGCAGGATGTGGTGCGCGTCAGCCATCGCGACAGCATCGAAGAGATGGTGCGCCTGGGCAAGGATGTGGAAAAGATGGTGCTGTCGCGTGGGCTACGCTATCACTTGGAAGATCGCGTACTGGTGCACGACAACAAGACGGTCGTCTTCGACTGAGCCTGTCGGCTGGACCGGTCCGGTGGCTGATACAGGAGTCCGCTTATGCTCAAGTCCGTCAAGGTGCGGGACTACATGACCCGCCATCTGGTGACATTCAGGTCCGATACCGACCTGTTCACCGCCATCAACCGTCTGCTCGAGCATCGCATTTCCGGTGCCCCGGTGGTCGACTCCCAGGGCCACCTGATCGGCTTGCTGTCGGAGGGCGACTGCCTGCGCGGGATCCTCTCGGGGGCCTACTACGAGGCCATTGGCGGCAATGTCAGTGGTTTCATGAACACCGAAGTCGAGACCATCTCCCCCGAGGTCGACATCATCGAGGTGTCGCAGCGCTTCCTGCGCGGTCGCCTCGGGCGCCTGCCGGTGGTCGAGAGCGGGCGCCTGATCGGCCAGATCAGTCGCAGCGATGTGCTGCGCGCGGTCAAGGAGTTTGCCCAGCACGAGCAGGGCAAGGCGACCGGTTGAGGGGCATTACGAAGAGGCAATGAGGCGATGAAGGACCCTCTCGAGCGCGGCACCTCGCGGGCGCCAGCCACCCTGGGCGAGGGCTGCGTGCGCCGTTACGATCCCGAGGCGCTGGACGACAACGACGGCACGGACTTCCCCGGCGCGGCGCGCTTGTGGCGGCAGCTTCAGGAGCGCGAGCGCGCGGCACAGGTCACCGAGGAGCAGTCGCCGGCCGAATGAACGCGGGGCGCCGATCAGGCGCCCCGTTCGACTGCTCGCTGACCTCAGATGCGAAAGCTCTCGACCAGTTGCTTGAGGCGCCCGGCCTGCTGCTCCAGATCGCCGCAGGCGCGCAGGGTGGCCTGGAGGTTTTCCACCCCTTCCTGGTTGAGCGTATTGATCTCGACGATGTCCATGTTCAGCGACTCGATCACCGAGGTCTGCTCTTCGGTGGCGGTGGCCACCGACTGGTTCATGCCGTCGATCTCGCCGATGCGCTGGGTGACGCTGCCGAGGCGCTCGCCGGCCTGGTTGGCGATGCCGACGCTCTGTTCGCTGTAGCGCTGGCTCTCGGTCATGGTGCTGACCGATGCGCGCGAACCGACCTGCAGCGACTCGATCATCTGCTCGATTTCCTGCGCCGACTCCTGGGTGCGGTGCGCCAGATTGCGCACCTCGTCGGCGACCACGGCGAAGCCGCGCCCGGCTTCGCCGGCCCGCGCCGCTTCGATGGCGGCGTTGAGCGCGAGCAGGTTGGTCTGCTCGGAAATGCTCTTGATCACCTCGAGAATCTGGCCGATGTTCACCGTCTTGCTGTTGAGCGCCTCGATCTGTCCGCAGGAATCGCTGATCTTGGTCGACAACGCATTCATCGCGGCGATGGTCTGCTCTACCACCTGACGACCGTCCTCGGCCTGCAGACGCGCCTCCGAGGCCTGGGTGGAGGCCTGGGCGGCGTTGTGGGCGATTTCCTGGGCGGCCGCGCCCAGCTGATTGATAGCCGCGGCCACGCTGCTGGTGCGGTTGGCCTGCTCGTCGGAGTTGAGCATGGAGGCATTGGAAGCATTGACCACCAGCTTGGCCACCGTGTTGAGTTGCAGGGTCGCCGAGGAAACCTCGCGGATCGAGGCATGGATGCGCTCGACGAAGCGGTTGAAGGCCTTGGCCAGCTCGCCGAACTCGTCGCCGGCCTGCACCTCCAGGCGCTTGGTCAGGTCGCCTTCGCCCTGGGCGATGTCCTGCATCGCCTTGCCCATGGCATTCAGAGGCTGCATCAGCACCCGAATCAGCATGCTCAGCAGGAGGATGATCAGCACCACCGCGATCAGGGTGGCGACCAGGGCCGAGGCGCGGAATTCGCCGAGCATGGCGTAGGCCTTGGCCTTGTCGATGGACAGGCCGATGTACCAGTTCACCGACGGCAGTCCCTTGACCGGGGTGAAGGTGAGGATGCGGGTTTCGCCATCGACCTCGACTTCGCTGAAGTCGCCGCCGATGCGCGGGGTGTTCTGCGGGAAGGCGTCCTTCAGGTGTTGGGTCACCAAAGTCTTGTCCGGGTGAACCAGAATCTTGCCGTCTGCGCTGACCAGGAAGGCGTAGCCGATGCCATCGAAATCCAGCGAATTGATGATGTTGACCAGGGTGGTCAGGCTCAGATCGCCACCGACCACGCCGGCCGGTCTGGCCGGGGTGGCGATGGTGATGATCAACTCGCCGGTATTGGCGTCAACGTAGGGCTCAGTGAGGGCGCTACCGCCGGCCGTTTGGGCATCGGTGTACCATGGACGGGTGCGCGGATCGTAGTCGGCGGGCATTTCCTCGTCGGGGCGCATGATGAAGCTGCCGTCGGCGCCGCCCAGGTAGGTGAAGGCGAAGGTCGAAGTCAGTGCCGGCTGTTCCAGGAGGCCGGTGACCCGGTCCGGTGCTGCGTCACGGGAGATCGACTGCGCCACCTGCTCGACCAGCAGGATGCGCCCGGACAACCAGTGCTCGATGGTTCCGGCGGTCATCTCGCCCATCTGCTCGAGGTCGCTTTGCAGGTCGGCGCGAATCGCCTGGCGCTGCAGGTAGTCGTTGTAGAGCGTGAAGAGGGCGAAGGCGGCCATGACCACCAGCGAGGCTGCCAGAAGAATCTTGTGGCTGAACTTCAGGTTTGCGGGCATAGCGTATGCTTTCCTTTGGCTTGGGCCGCCGGCCCTGGCTGACTATCTGGAGGACGCTGCCCGCGGATACGATGTCCGCAGGCAGCGTGCATAGCGATAACCTTGTATCGGGTCACAGGACAATAGCTTTAATCGGGGGGAGAGGCTGACATGCACCATCATGAAATCCTGCTGCTGGGCGCCGATACGGCGGCGCAGCCGCTCGGCCAGCCGCTGCGCCTGGCCAACCGCCATGGGCTGATCGCCGGGGCCACCGGCACCGGCAAGACGGTAACCCTGCAGCGCCTGATCGAAGGCTTCAGCGATGCCGGTGTGGCCGTGTTCGCCGCCGACATCAAGGGCGATCTCTGTGGCCTGGGGGCCGTCGCTGCGCCCCAGGGCAAGGTGGCCGAGCGGATCGCGACCATGCCCTGGCTCAACCATCAGCCCAGGAGCTACCCGCTGCGGCTGTGGGATATCCACGGCCAGAGCGGCCATCCGCTGCGCACCACCCTGAGCGAGATGGGCCCGCTGCTGCTCGGCGCCCTGCTCGAGTTGACCGACAGCCAGCAGGCGGCGCTCTATGCCGCCTTCAAGGTGGCCGATCGCGAAGGCCTGCTGCTGCTCGACCTGAAGGACCTCAAGGCGCTGTTGGCGCATCTTAAGGCCCATCCCGAGGTGCTCGGGGAGGACGCTGCGCTTTTCACTCAGGCCTCGGCCCAGGCGCTGCTGCGCCGGCTGGCCGGCCTCGAGCAGCAGGGCGCCGAAGCCCTGTTCGGCGAGCCGGCGCTGCAGCTTGGCGACCTGCTGCAGCCGGCCGCCGACGGCCGCGGCCCGGTGCACCTGCTCGACGCCAGCCGTCTGGTGCACGAGGCGCCCAAGATCTATGCGACCTTCCTGCTCTGGCTGCTGGCCGAACTGTTCGAGCAGTTGCCCGAGCGCGGCGATGCGGCCCAGCCGGTGCTGGCGCTGTTCTTCGATGAGGCCCATCTGCTGTTCGCCGATACGCCCAAGGCACTGCGCGAGCGCCTCGAGCAGGTGGTGCGGTTGATTCGCTCCAAGGGCGTCGGGGTCTATTTCGTCACCCAGTCGCCCGGCGATTTGCCCGATGAGGTGCTGGCCCAGCTCGGACTGCGCATCCAGCACGGGCTGCGCGCCTATACCAGCAAGGAACAGAAGGCCCTGCGCGCGGTCGCCGAGGGCTTTCGGCCGAACCCGGCCTTCGATGCCTTGAGCGTCTTGACCGAACTGGGGGTGGGCGAGGCTTTGGTCGGTACCCTGGAGGAGAAGGGCGCGCCGGCCATGGTCGAGCGGGTGGCCATCGCCCCGCCGCAGTCGCGCATCGGCCCCCTGAGCGAGGCTGAACGCGCCGCCATCATTCGCCAATCGCCACTGGCCGGGCGCTACGACAAGGCCTTCGATCGCGAGTCGGCCTACGAGCTGCTCGCCGCCCGGGCGCAACAGGCCACTGCCGATGCGGCGGCGCAGGCGGCGAAAACCGCCGAGGCGGGCAAGGCCGACACGGGCTTGGGCGCCATGGCCGGCGAGATGCTCGGTAGTCTGGCCAGCCA
>JBFHKK010000161.1:0-6242 GCA_041595475.1 Pseudomonas sp.
AGCAGGTTCTGGGGCCGGCGACCTCCTTGGTGACCGGGCAGCAAGAGGTCAATCGCGAGGCCTTTCTCGCACAGTTGGAGGGTCTGACCTTCGGCGACTCGGCTGCCAGCGGAGTGCGCCGCGGACAGCGTTTTTATCATGCCGAGTTGGGTATCACTTTGGGTTTTCCGGACGGCTGGTCGATGGTCAATCGCGTCGATGCACTCATCGCTCATACGGCGGAGCAGCAGGCCTTTATCGCCATGACCGTGGAAAGCAACCCGAACAAGCTGGCCGCCCAGGAGTTGCTGCGCCGACGCGTGGGCGGGCAACCGCTGGTCGATGGCCGTCCACTGGCGCAGGCCGGGCTGGCCGGCTACACGGCGATAGTCGGCGGCAACGCCCCCCGGCGCGTGGCGGTATTGCGCCACGCCGACCGTGCCTACCTGTTCGTTGCCGCGGTGCGCGGGCGCGCCTCTTTGGCTGAGCAGGACGAGCGCTTTCTGCAGATCATCAATAGCCTGCGGCCGCTGACGGCGGCCGAGCGCTCGTTGGCCGAGCCCCTGCGTCTGCAGCTGGTGCGGGTGGGTGCAGGCCAGACGCTGGCGACCTGGGCCGAGCAGAGCAAGTTGCCGGGTGATGCCGAGGCGACGCTGCGCCTGCTCAACAATCTCTATCCCAGCGGCGAGCCGCAGCCTGGCGACTGGCTCAAAATCGTGCGTTGAGGCGCCGCCGGCGTCCGGCGCGATCGGTCTTGTGTCGGTGTAGACAAGGCGCGTATCCTCGCCCGCCTGTCTGTTCAACAGCCGAAAAAGCGGAAGAAGCCCCTATGTCCGATCTGAAAACCGCCGCTCTCGAATATCACGCACAACCCCGTCCCGGGAAACTGAGCGTCGAGCTGACCAAGCCGACCGCCACCGCCCGCGATCTGTCGCTGGCGTACAGCCCGGGTGTGGCCGAGCCGGTCAGGGAGATTGCGCGTGATCCCGAGTTGGCCTACCGCTATACCGGCAAAGGCAATCTGGTGGCGGTCATTTCCGACGGCACGGCGATTCTGGGCTTGGGCGACCTCGGTCCGCTCGCCTCCAAGCCGGTGATGGAAGGCAAAGGGGTGTTGTTCAAGCGTTTCGCCGGGATCGACGTGTTCGATATCGAGGTCGATTCGGAAAGCCCCCAGGCCTTCATCGATACCGTCAAGCGCATCTCGGTGACCTTCGGCGGCATCAATCTGGAAGACATCAAGGCGCCGGAGTGCTTCGAGATCGAGCGCACCCTGATCGAACAGTGCGATATTCCGGTGTTCCATGACGATCAGCACGGCACCGCCATCGTCACCGCCGCCGGCATGCTCAACGCCCTGGAGATCGCCGGCAAGACCCTGGAGCAGGCCAAGATCGTTTGCCTGGGTGCCGGCGCTGCGGCGATTTCCTGCATGAAGCTGCTGATCAGCATGGGCGCCAGGGTCGAGAACATCTTCATGCTCGATCGCAAGGGCGTCATCCATGCCGGTCGCGACGACCTGAATCAGTACAAGGCGGTGTTCGCCACCGAGACCGACAAGCGCACCCTGGCCGAGGCCCTCGATGGCGCCGATGTGTTCGTCGGCCTGTCCGGCGCCAACCTGCTGGCCCCCGAAGACCTCAAGCGCATGGCGGCCAATCCCATCGTATTCGCCTGCTCCAACCCGGATCCGGAGATCAAGCCGGAGCTGGCCCATGCCACCCGCGACGACGTGATCATGGCGACCGGTCGTTCCGACTATCCGAACCAGGTCAACAACGTGCTGGGCTTTCCCTTCATCTTCCGAGGGGCTCTGGATGTGCGCGCCACCCGTATCAACGAGGAGATGAAGATTGCCGCGGCCCTGGCGCTTCGCGATCTGGCCAAGTTGCCGGTGCCGCAGGAGGTGTGCGAGGCCTACGGTGGGATCAGCCTGACGTTCGGGCGCGAGTACATCATTCCCAAGCCGATGGATGCGCGCCTGATAACAGTGGTCTGCGACGCGGTGGCCAAGGCCGCCATCGAGAGCGGTGTGGCGACCCTGCCCTACCCGAAGCACTATCCGCTGCAGTCCGTCGAGGATGTCTTCAAGGGCTGATTCGAGCGCATAAGAAAACCCGCTTCGGCGGGTTTTTTTATGCGGCAAGAAGAAGCCGGCGTGCGGCGGCTCGAGGGACAGTGCAGGTGGGCGTCAGAACAGGTCGATCGGTGCCATTTCGTCGGCCGGCAGGGGGCTGCCCGGGACTCCCAGGCCTTGATCCAGTTCGCTCATCGGCGGTGGTGTGTCTTCGCTCTTGAACACCTCGAAATAGGCGTCAGGGGTTCCCGGAAGCGCGGCACGGCCGCTGTAGGGGTCGATGCGCAGCGTCATCAAGCCTTCTGGCTCCGGCGGCAAATGGCTGGGCTTGCCCTCCAGGGCCGCTTCCATGTAGCTCATCCAGATCGGCAGCGCGACTGTGCCGCCGTATTCGTTGCGGCCAAGGCTTTCCGGCTGATCGAAGCCGGACCAGACGGTGGTGACGTAGTCGGCGTTGTAGCCGGAGAACCAGCTGTCCTTCGACTCGTTGGTGGTGCCGGTCTTGCCCGCCAGGTCGTTGCGCCCGAGGGCCAGCGCGCGGCGCCCGGTGCCGCGCTTGATCACGTCCTGGAGCATGCTGGTCATGATGTAAGCGGTGCGCTCGTCGATGATTTGTTCGGCGCTGACAGGTGCCTGGAGCATTTGCGTTGCTTGGTCTGCTGCGGTAACTGCTGGCGTCGAGTCTTTCTCGCCGGCGCCCGGTACCCGGGCCGGGTTGGCGACGAAGAGTTGCTCGCCGTGGCGATTCTCGATGCGCTGGATCAGATAAGGCTCGATCCTGTAGCCGCCGTTGGCGAACGCGGCCCAGCCGGTGGCGACTTCCAGCGGGGTGAGGTTCGCAGTGCCCAAGGCCAGGGAAAGGTTGCGTGGCAGGTCCGGCTTGTTGAAGCCGAAGCGGCTGACGTAATTCAGGGCGTATTCGATGCCAATGGCCTGCAGCAGGCGAATCGATACCAGGTTTCGGGATTTGTACAGGGCCTCGCGCAGGCGGATCGGGCCGAGGAAGGTGTTGTTGTCGTTCTTTGGGCGCCATACCTGATCCAGGTACTCGTCGACGAAGACGATGGGCGCGTCGTTGACCAGGGTGGCGGCGGTGTAGCCGCTATCGAGGGCGGCGCTATAGATGAAGGGCTTGAAGCTCGAGCCCGGCTGGCGCTTGGCCTGGGCGGCGCGGTTGTAGTTGCTCTGCTCGAAGGAGAAGCCGCCGACCAAGGCGCGGATCGCGCCGTCGCGGGGGTCGAGGGAGACCAGGGCGCTCTGGGCAGCAGGCAGTTGGGCGAAACGCAGGCTCCCGTCGGTCTGGCGTTGTACTCGAATCAGGTCGCCGACTTGCACCACATCAGCCGGCTTGCTCGGGCGGGGTCCGAGGCTGTTGGTGCTGAGGAATGGTCGGGCCCATTTCATGCTGTCCCAGCTCACCACTTCCTCGGCGCCGCTGCGGGTCAGGACCAAAATGCCGCTGTTCTCGACCTGGCTGACCACGGCGGGCTCTAGCCCGCCCAGAGAGGAGGTTCTGCTCAGCTCGGCGATCCAGGTCTCATTGCCGCTGGCGGCGAGGCGGCGCTCGGGGCCGCGATAGCCGTGGCGCTGGTCGTAGGCCATCAGGCCTTCGCGCACGGCGGCATTGGCGGCGGCCTGGAGATCGCTGGGTACCGTGGTGGTGACATTGAAGCCCTCGGTGTAGGCCTCGCTGCCGTAGAGCCCGACCATCTCGGCGCGCGCCATCTCGGCCACGTAGGGGGCGAACACTTCAGGGGTTGGCACGTGATAGCTGGCGTCGATGGGCTCGGCCAGCGCTGCGTCTAGACGTGCTTGATCGATGTAGCCAAGTAGCTGCATGCGTCGCAGGATCCAGTCCCGCCGCTCCTGTGCCCGCACGGGATTGGCCAGGGGATTGAAACGCGACGGCGCCTTTGGCAGTCCGGCGATCGTTGCCAGTTGCGACAGGTTCAGATCGCGGATCGATTTCCCGTAATAGACTTGGGCGGCCGCCTCGATGCCGTAAGCGCGATTGCCCAGGTAGATCTTGTTGACATAGAGCTCGAGAATTTCGTTTTTGCTGAGCTCGCGCTCGATTTGCAGCGCCAGAAGGATCTCATTGATCTTGCGCGAGAAGCTTCGCTCGCTGGAGAGGAAGAAGTTTTTTGCCACCTGCATGGTGATGGTGCTGCCGCCTGTCTGGATTTGCCCGCTTTTCAAGATTTGCGTGGCAGCGCGCATCAGGCTGCTCAGGTCGACGCCATAATGGTTTGCAAAGTTATCGTCTTCGGCAGCGAGCAGGGCATTGGTGAAGTCGCGGGGGATTTCGGCGAAGGCGATGGGCGAGCGGCGCATCTCGCCGAATTCCGCGATCAGCTTGGCGTCACTGCTGTAGATTCGCAGCGGTATCTGCAGCTGGATGCTGCGGAGGGACTCGACGGACGGCAGGCCAGGGCTAAGGTAGAGAAACGCGCCGCTCAAACCCAGTAACAGCCCGCAAAAAACGCCGACGCAGGACCAGAAAAAAAACTTCAGCAGGCGCATCAAGATTCTTGGAATTCCAGATAAATGAATGAGTTAAGCGGGAGGCGCGGTCAAAAGGGGAAGGCTGATCACATTATAAGCGTTTTTTTTGCTGGGGAGCCATTTGCGCTTCTGTCAAGACTGTTATTTAATGTGAAAAAACATAAATAGTCCGTAAGTCGCGGATGCCAATAGGAAATCGGTCGTGCTAGGGCTCTTCAATAAGAAAGCGAATACGCTGCTGGGGATCGATATCAGCTCGACCTCCGTCAAGCTCCTTGAATTGAGTCGCTCGGGAAGCCGCTACAAGGTGGAGGCTTACGCTGTCGAGCCGCTCCCGGCCAATGCGGTGGTCGAGAAAAATATCGTCGAGCTGGAGGGGGTCGGCCAGGCGCTGGCGCGGGTCCTGGCCAAATCCAAGACCGGCGTCCGGGCGGCTGCGGTGGCGGTCGCCGGATCGGCGGTGATCACCAAGACCATCGAGATGGAGGCGGGGCTTTCCGATGATGAGTTGGAGAACCAGCTGAAGATCGAGGCCGATCAATACATTCCCTACCCGCTCGAAGAGGTAGCGATCGATTTCGAGGTGCAGGGCGTTTCGCCGCGCAACCCCGATCGCGCCGAGGTGCTTCTGGCGGCCTGTCGCAAGGAAAACGTGGAGGTCCGCGAGGCAGCGCTGGCGCTGGCCGGGCTGACTGCCAAGGTCGTCGATGTCGAAGCCTATGCCCTAGAGCGCGCCTACAGCCTCTTGGTTGAGCAGCTGGGAGGCGGGCGTGACGAGCTGACGGTCGCGGTGGTGGACATTGGCGCCACCATGACGACCCTCAGCGTCCTGCATGATGGCCGCACCATTTACACGCGCGAGCAGCTGTTCGGGGGCAAGCAGCTGACCGAAGAGATTCAGCGTCGCTACGGCCTTTCGGTCGAGGAGGCGGGGCTCGCCAAGAAGCAGGGCGGGCTTCCGGACGACTACGAAAGCGAAGTGCTGCAGCCCTTCAAGGAAGCGGTCGTGCAGCAGGTGTCGCGGTCGTTGCAGTTCTTCTTCGCGGCTGGCCAGTTCAATGATGTCGACTACATCTTGCTGGCAGGTGGCACAGCCTCGATCCCGGATCTGGATCGGCTGATTCAGCAGAAGATCGGAACCCAAACCCTGGTAGCCAATCCATTTGCCGATATGGCCCTCAGCAGTCGAGTCAATGCAGGGACTCTGGCCGGCGATGCGCCGGCGCTGATGATTGCCTGTGGTCTGGCGATGAGGAGTTTCGATTAATGGCGCGGATTAACCTTCTTCCCTGGCGCGAGCAGCTTCGTGAGGAGCGCAAGCAGCGTTTTGTCGCTTCTCTTATCGGAGTTGCGGCAATTGCGGTTGGCGCAGTGTTTCTTGGTGTTCAATATTTTAACAATGCAATCGAGCAGCAAAATGCGCGGAACGAATTTATCCGCAAGGAAATTGCTGTGCTTGATGTGCGCATCAAGGAAATCAGCGAGCTTAAGAAACGCCGCGAACAATTGCTTGAACGCATGAAGATCATTCAGGATCTGCAGGGTAATCGAGCGATCATCGCGCGGGTGTTTGATCAGTTGGTCCGCACCCTGCCCGATGGCGTCTATTTCACCGGTTTGAAGATGACCGGTAAGAGCATCGCAATCATCGGCGCTGCGGAGTCGAATAACAGGGTCTCAA
>JBFHKK010000162.1:0-6233 GCA_041595475.1 Pseudomonas sp.
GACCTTGGCGTCGGTGGCGATATAGCCGAGCATGGTCGCCATGTTCGGCTTGATCATCCCGGCGCCCTTGCTGATGCCGGTGACGGTCACGGTCACGCCGTCGTGGACGAACTGGCGGCTGGCGCCCTTGGGCAGGGTGTCGGTGGTCATGATGCCGGTGGCGGCCTCGGCCCAGTTGTCCTCCACCAGGTCATCCAGGGCGGCCTGCAGGGCGCCCTCGATCTTCTCCACCGGCAGCGGCTCGCCGATCACGCCGGTGGAAAACGGCAGCACCGCCTGCTCCTCGACCCCGGCCAGCTGCGCCAGCGCCGCACAGGTGCGCGCGGCATTGCGCAGCCCCGGCTCGCCGGTGCCGGCGTTGGCGTTGCCGGTATTGGTCAGCAGGTAACGCACCGCACCGGATACTCGCTGCTTGGCCAGGATCACAGGCGCGGCGCAGAAGGCGTTGAGGGTGAAGACCCCGGCCACCCGCGAACCCTCGGCGCAGCGCATCACCACCACATCCTTGCGCCCCGGGCGCTTGATGCCGGCCGAGGCGATGCCCAGCTCGAAACCTGGGACCGGGTGCAGGGTAGGAAGGGGGCCAAGACCGACAGCCATAACGTACGCTCCTTGATGGGGTTGGATACCCGGCCATCCGGCGCGGGCGGATTCGATGGCAAAACGCCGCGAGCGGCTTGGCCGTTCGCGGCGTGCTTAGATTGTCTCAAGCATAGTCAAGGCAGCTGCCGACGGGCACTGCAACCCGCAACCGACTCAGCTCACCTGGCCATGGCAGTGCTTGTATTTCTTGCCCGAGCCGCACGGACAGGGCTCGTTGCGGCCGATCTTGGGTTCGGCGCGCACCGGTGCCGCGGCGACCGCGACATCGCCCTGTTCGGCGGTTTCGGGCTTGCCCAGGGCCGAGGCCTCGGCGTGCTGGAACTGCATGCGCTGCGCCAGTGCCTCGGCCTCGCGGCGCAGGCGCGCCTCTTCCTCGGCCGGGTCTTCGCGGCGCACCTGCACATGGGAGAGCACACGGATGGTGTCGCGCTTGATCGATTCGAGCAGTTCCTGGAACAGGGTGAAGGACTCGCGCTTGTATTCCTGTTTGGGGTTCTTCTGCGCATAGCCACGCAGGTGAATGCCGTGACGCAGGTGATCCATGGTCGACAGGTGGTCCTTCCACAGATCGTCGAGTACCCGCAGCAGGATCTGCTTCTCGAAGGTGCGCAAGGCCTCGGCGCCGGCCTGTTCTTCCTTCTCGTGGTAGGCCGCCACCAGTTCCTCGAGGATGCGCGCGCGCAGGGTTTCTTCGTAGAGCTTGTCGTCTTCGTCGAGCCACTGCTGCACCGGCAGCTTGACGCCGAACCCGCTTTGCAGGGCCTCCTCGAGGCCGGCGATATCCCACTGTTCGGGCATCGACTGCGGCGGAATGTGGGCGTTGATGGTGCCGTCGAGCACTTCCTTGCGAAACTCGGCGATGGTCTCGCCGACATCCTCGGCGGCCAGCAAGGTATTGCGCATGTGATAGATCACCTTGCGCTGCTCGTTGGCCACGTCGTCGAATTCAAGCAGTTGCTTGCGCATGTCGAAGTTGCGACCCTCGACCTTGCGCTGGGCCTTCTCGATGGCGTTGCTCACCATGCGGTGCTCGATGGCCTCGCCCTGCTGCATGCCCAGGGCCTTCATGAAGTTCTTCACCCGGTCGGAGGCGAAGATGCGCATCAGGTTGTCTTCCAGCGACAGGTAGAAGCGACTGGAACCCGGGTCGCCCTGGCGCCCGGCGCGGCCGCGCAGCTGGTTGTCGATACGCCGCGACTCGTGGCGTTCGGAGGCGATCACATGCAGGCCGCCGGCCTCGATCACCTGCTGATGGCGCTTCTGCCAGTCGGCCTTGATCTGCGCGACCTGCTCGTCGCTGGGGTTCTCCAGCGCCGCCACTTCGACTTCCCAGTTGCCGCCCAGGAGGATGTCGGTACCGCGGCCGGCCATGTTGGTGGCGATGGTCAGCGCGCCGGGACGACCGGCCTGGGCGATAATTTCGGCTTCCTTCTCGTGGAACTTGGCGTTGAGCACCTTGTGCGCGATCTTTTCCTGGTCGAGCAGGCGCGAGACGTACTCGGAGGTCTCGATCGAGGCAGTACCGACCAGCACCGGACGGCCCTGGGTCTGGCACTCCTTGATGTCCTCGATGATGGCGGCGTACTTCTCTTCCTGGCTCAGGTAGACGAGGTCATTGAAATCCTTGCGCGCCAGCGGCCGGTTGGTCGGGATCACCACCACGGCCAGGCCATAGATCTGCTGAAACTCGAAGGCCTCGGTGTCGGCGGTACCGGTCATGCCGGCCAGCTTGTTGTAGAGGCGGAAGTAGTTCTGGAAGGTGGTGGAGGCCAGCGTCTGGCTCTCGGCCTGGATCGGCAGCCCTTCCTTGGCCTCGATGGCCTGGTGCAGGCCCTCGGACAGGCGCCGGCCGGGCATGGTGCGGCCGGTGTGCTCGTCGATCAGCAGCACCTGATTGTTCTGGACTATGTATTCGACATTGCGATGGAACAGGGTGTGCGCCCGCAGGGCGGAGTAGACGTGGGTCAGCAGGCTCAGGTTATGCGCCGAGTAGAGGCTCTCGCCTTCGCCGAGCAGGCCGGCCTGGGTCAGCAGGTCTTCGACGAACTGGTGCCCGGCCTCGTTGAGCTCGACCTGACGGCTCTTTTCGTCGACCTTGTAATGACCTTCCTGGGTGACTACGCCCTCTTCTTCCTCGATGTGCTGCTTGAGTCGCGGAATCAGCTTGTTGATTTCGGTGTAGAGCCTGGAGCTGTCTTCGGCCTGACCGGAGATGATCAGCGGCGTGCGCGCCTCGTCGATGAGGATGGAGTCGACCTCGTCGATCACGGCGAAATTCAAGCCACGCTGAAACTTCTCCTCCAGGCTGAAGGCCATGTTGTCGCGCAGGTAGTCGAAGCCGAATTCGTTGTTGGTGCCGTAGGTGATGTCGGCGGCGTAGGCGGCACGTTTCTCTTCCGGCGGCATGAAGGGCGTGACTATGCCCACCGTCATGCCGAGGAACTCATAGAGCGGGCGCATCCAGTTGGCGTCGCGACGGGCCAGGTAGTCGTTGACCGTGACCACGTGCACGCCCTTGCCGGAGAGGGCATTGAGGTAGACCGCCAGGGTCGCCACCAGGGTCTTGCCCTCGCCGGTGCGCATCTCGGCGATCTTGCCTTCATGCAGGGTCATGCCGCCGATCAGCTGCACGTCGAAATGGCGCATGCCCATGACCCGCTTGCCCGCCTCGCGGGCTACGGCGAAGGCCTCGGGGAGCAGCTGGTCGAGGGTTTCGCCTTTGCCGAGCCGGACCTTGAATTCGTCGCTCTTGCCCCTGAGCTGCTCATCCGAGAGTGCGAGCATCTGCTCCTCGAGGGCATTGATGGTTTGCACCACCTTGAGCATGCGCTTGACTTCACGCTCATTCTTGCTTCCGAAGAGTTTTTTCAACAAAGGCGCAAACATATCGACAGGATCTTCCAGGCGTATGGATGAGGGGCACTCGGCAGAGTCGCCCATGCAGCCCTCATGGCTGCGTGCGAAGCAGGCATTCTACCCGGAAACAGATTCGAAGAAAGCGCCCTTGTGCGCGCCGTCCAGCCCGAGCCGCGGCAACGCCACCAGCGCGGGCCGGGTATCGGCGAGCCGCTCGGGCCGGCTGCGAATCCCGACCAGCCACCCTCGACGAACGCCCAACTGGACCCGCCCGGACCGGCCCGGCGTATTCTGTTAGCATGGCCATTACGCTCTCTCAGACGACTTGCCATGCCCTTTCGCCCTTTGCCGGCCAAGGCGCCTGCCGCACTCTTGCGCGAGGCCCAACCCCTCAAGGCGCTGCTGCAGCAGACGCAGCGCCTCGAGCAGCTGCAGCACTTGCTGGAAAGCCAGCTGCAACCGGCCGCCCGCGCGCACTGCCACGTCGCCTCCTGGCGTGAGGGCTGCCTGCTGCTGATCCTCACCGATGGCCACTGGGCCACGCGCCTGCGCTACCAGCAACGCCGGCTGCTCAGGCAATTGCAGGGCCTGGAAGCCTTCGCCGGCCTGACCAGGATCCTCTTCAAGGTCCAACCTGCGGCCAGCCATCGGCCGGCGGCGCCGGCCCCGAGCGGCCTGTCGGCCAGCGCCGCCGAGCATATCCAGGCCACCGCCGCGGGCATCAGCGACCCCAAGCTCAAAGCCGCTCTGCAGCGCCTGGCCCAGCACCGCGCCCGCCCCAACTAGGCGCTTCCCCCGGACGTCCTGATCGCCAGCGGCGGCCGACTTTCCTGCGCGCAGAAAAAAGGCCACCGAACAGGTGGCCTCGAAAGACTCGAACTAAAAGGAAGAAGGTTTCGCTACACCGCCGCGACCGGCCGCATGTAGGAGATAGGCGCAGTGCTGGCGTCTTCGAAGGTGACCATTTCCCAGGCGTCGGTTTGCTCCATCAGAGTCCGCAGGAGCCGGTTGTTCAGCGCGTGCCCCGACTTGTAGCCGCGGAACTCGCCGATCAGGCTGTTGCCGAGCAGATAGAGATCGCCGATCGCATCGAGAATCTTGTGCTTGACGAACTCGTCCTCGTAGCGCAGGCCGTCTTCGTTAAGCACGCCACTCTCGTCCACCACTATGGCGTTTTCCACGCTGCCACCGAGCGCCAGGTTCTGCGAACGCAGGTACTCGATGTCACGCATGAAGCCAAAGGTACGGGCGCGACTGACTTCCTTGACGAAGGAGGTGCTGGAGAAGTCGACGCTGGCCGACTGGGTTCGATTGCGGAACACCGGGTGATCGAAGTCGATCTCGAAGGTCACCTTGAAGCCGTCGAAAGGCACGAAGGTGGCGCGCTTGTCGCCCTCCTCCACAGTGACTTCGCGAATGACGCGGATGAACTTCTTGAGCGCGTCCTGCTCCTCGAGACCGGCGGACTGAATCAGGAATACGAAGGGGCCGGCGCTGCCGTCCATGATCGGCACTTCGGACGCGGAGAGCTCGACGTAGGCGTTATCGATGCCCAGGCCTGCCATGGCCGAAAGCAAGTGCTCTACCGTGTCCACCTTGACGTCGCCATTGACCAAGGTGGTCGACATGGTGGTTTCACCGACATTCTGTGCACAGGCGCGGATTTCCACGACTGGGTCCAGATCGGTGCGACGGAACACGATGCCGCTGTCCACCGGTGCCGGCTTCAGGGTCAGGTATACCTTCTCCCCGGAGTGCAGACCGACGCCCGTGGCGCGGATGGTGTTCTTAAGGGTGCGTTGTCTGATCATGGCTTGGGCCGCTGTAGCGCTAGTTGCGAATTGTTTTCAACAATGGCCGGCGATCATAGCAGAACCGGCCTTTGCTGAATACCAATCACCCCAATACTCCTGATGCATTTCATCAATCAGCCTGGCGCCGCAGGAAGGCCGGAATATCCAGGTAATCCAGGTCGTCCTGCGGGTTCATCTTGGCCGCGGCGGCGGCGCCACCATGGCTCTGGCGCTGCACGGTGGGACGCTCGTAGTCCTTGTAATTGACGCTCTGCTCGCCGCGCGCGGAAGCGCTCGGGACCGCAGCGCTGACGCTCGGCTGCACGGTGTTGTCGACCACCTTGACCGGCTTCTCGATCTTAGCGCCCAGACCGGTGGCGACCACTGTGACGTGCAGCTCGTCGCGCATGTCCGGATCGATCACGGTGCCGACCTTGACGGTGGCGTGCTCGGAGGCGAACTGCTCGATGATGTTGCCGACGTCGGAGTACTCGCCCAGGGACAGATCCGGACCGGCGGTGATGTTGACCAGGATGCCGCGGGCACCCTGCAGATTGACGTCTTCCAGCAACGGATTGCGGATGGCCGCCTCGGTGGCCTCGCGGGCGCGGTTCGGACCGCTGGCGCAGCCGGTGCCCATCATCGCCATGCCCATTTCGCTCATGACGGTCTTCACGTCGGCGAAGTCGACGTTGATCATGCCCGGACGCTTGATGATGTCGGAGATGCCGCGCACGGCGCCGGCCAGCACGTCGTCGGCCTTGGCGAAGGCCGACAGCAGGCTGGCGTCCTTGCCGAGGATGGTCAGCAGCTTTTCGTTGGGGATGGTGATCAGCGAGTCGACGCTCTCGGCCAGGGCGCGAATGCCCTCGTCGGCGATCTGCATGCGCTTGCGGCCCTCGAACGGGAAGGGCCGGGTGACCACGGCCACCGTCAGCACGCCCAGCTCCTTGGCCACTTCGGCGATCACAGGGGCGGCGC
>JBFHKK010000163.1:0-6217 GCA_041595475.1 Pseudomonas sp.
AGCTATGGGGCAAACACGATTAACGGTGCCGCCAACGGCCATTGCAGCCGGGCAGAGTGCTGCATGCTGCCCCGCCGCTCACTCGCCCGCACCCCAGACGAAAAAGGCCTGCATCGCTGCAGGCCTTGAAATCGCTGGTGCCGTTGAGAGGAATCGAACCCCCGACCCCATCATTACGAATGACGTGCTCTACCAACTGAGCTACAGCGGCGTGACGCCCGCGCATTATTCATGGGAGCCGGCAGCGGCTCAAGAGGCTTCTGCCGCCTCGCCCTAGATCATGGCGCAGGCGCCAAGTTCGCGGGCCGTTACTGGTCGAGCAGTTGCAGGCGCTGCTCGCCGATCTGGATCAGGCCCTGCTTGTACAGCCCGCCTATGGCTTTCTTGAAGTTGCCCTTGCTGACGCCAAAGGCGGCGCTGATGGCCTCGGGCGAACTCTTGTCGCCCAGCTCAAGCGATCCGCCCTGCTGGCGCAGCCGGTCAAGAATCTGCCGGGCCAGATCATCCAGGACGCCCTGGCCGACCGGCTGCAGACTCAGGCTGATCTTGCCATCGCTGCGCACCTCCTTGATGAAGCCTTTCTCCTGCATGCCGCTGCGCAAGAACTTGAACACCTCGTTCTTGTGGATCAAGCCCCAGTGCTGAGCGTTGATGATCGCCTTGAAGCCCAGGTCGCTCGGTTCGACCACCAGCAGATCGACCGCCTGACCGGCCTGATAACGGGCCGGCGTCTTGTCCAGATAGCGGTCCAGGCGCGCGGTGGCCGTGATTCGCTTGCTGCGCTTGTCGAGAAACACATGAACCACGCAGTAGTCGCCCACCTGCAGCGGACGCTTTTCCTCGGAGTGCGGCAGCAGCAGATCCTTGGGCAAGCCCCAATCGAGAAACAGGCCCACGCGGTTGATATCCACGACCTTGAGGCTGGCGAATTCGCCGACTTGCACCTTGGGTTTCTCGGTGGTGGCGATCAGCTTGTCGTCACTGTCCAGATAGACGAAGACATTGAGCCAGTCCTCCGGCTCGCTCGCCGTATCCTTGGGGATATAGCGTTTGGGCAGGAGTATTTCGCCGTGCGCTCCGCCGTCCAGATACAGACCGAAATCGGTGTGTTTGACGACCTGCAAAGAGTTCATGCGTCCGATTAGCGCCATGATGACCAGCCCCCGTTCAAGGCCCGGCATTCTACCCGCTTTGCCGCGGACTTAAGCCAGCATAACGGCGAACGGCGCAGCGCCGCAGGCAGCACCGATACTATTTGCCGAGCAATTGTCAAGACTTTCGCGTACAATCGGTGGCCAAATAAACGTCCAGACAGGTCACTATCCACCATGCGCGTGAAAGCCTCTCAAGCCAAAGCCAAGCCGGCGCCGGCCGTCGAAACCAGCGAATCGATCGATGCCCAGGTCGAAGCCTTCCTCAAGGCCGGTGGCAAGATTCAGCAAATCGCCAAGGGCGTCAGTGGTCAGGTCTATGGCGGCTCCCGCCAGATCACCATCAGCAAGAAATAATCCCCCTCCGCCACTGGTCCCCCGCCGATAGTGCAGGGTGCCGGCCAGGCCCCTCCCGCAAGGCATCCGGCGGCAGCCCCTAGCGGGGCAGCAGCGCCAGACGTAACAAGCGGCCATCCTGCGAATCGGTCAGCAGGTAGAGATAGCCATCCGGGCCTTGGCGCACGTCGCGAATGCGCGCATCCAGCGCTTGCAGCAGGCGCTCCTCAGCGACGATTTGCTCACCTTCCAGGGTCAAGCGGATCAGCGCACGTTCGGCCAAGGCGCCGATGAACAGGCTACCTCGCCAGGCCGCGAAGCGCGGGGCATCGTAGAAGGCCATACCGCTGATGGCCGGTGACTTGCGCCAGACATAATGGGGCGGCTCGGTACCGGGCACCCTCTTGCCCCTGGCCTCGGGTATAGGCAGGAAGCTGTAATCGATGCCATGGGTGGCGATCGGCCAGCCATAGTTCTTGCCCGCCTGCGGAATATTGATCTCGTCGCCGCCACGCGGCCCGTGCTCGTGAATCCACACCTGCGCAGTCCAGGGATTGAGCGCCGCGCCCTGAGGATTGCGATGCCCGTAGGACCAGATCTCGGCGCGGGCATCGGCACGGCCGACGAAGGGGTTGTCTGCCGGAATGCGCCCATCGGCATGCAGACGCACCACCTTGCCCTGCAGCTTGTCCAGCTCCTGCGCAGTGGCGCGCCTGTTGTTCTCGCCCAGGGTCACGAACAAATAGCCTTGCCGATCGAACACCAGGCGCGAGCCGAAGTGAGCGCCGCTGGACAATTTGGGCTGCTGACGAAACAGCACCTCGAAGTCGTGCAGACGGCGCCTGTCGGCCGACAGCCGGCCGCGGCCCACGGCAGTCCCGGCATAGCGTCTGGCGCCTGGTTCGGCGTAGGACAGATAGACCAGTCGATCGCGGGCGAAATCCGGCGACAATGCCACATCCAGCAACCCGCCCTGACTGCGGTTGTAGACCGCCGGCAACCCCTCGATCGGCGCCGAGCGCCGCCCCTGCGGGTCGATGAGACGCAACCGCCCCGGCCGCTCGGTCACCAAGGTGCCGGCCCCCTCGGGAAGAAAGGCCATGCCCCAGGGATGCTCGAGATCCGCCGCCAGCACCTGAACCCTGACCGGGCCCAGGGCGCTGTCATAGGTCTTGTCCTCGGCACCCAGTGCTGGCTGCGCCAATACGGCGGCGAGGGCAAATATCGCACACAGACCTGGCTGCGCCATGTCGCCTCCGGCCTGGCGGCCTGCTCCGCGCCGAGCGCACGACGCTGCCGCGACAAGGCAGCGCGACGCACCGCGGCGATGACTGGATCAGCGCCGCACTACAGCAGGTTAGCCTTGGCCGCCACTTCCTCGAAGACCTTCGGCTCGAGCGCGGCGCCGCCCTGCTCGTCGAGCAGTTCACGCTCATGCTCGCCGCCCGGGATGCTGCTGTCGATCATGCTAAGCAATTGCGAACCGCGCTGAGTCAAAACGAAATTCTTGCCGTTGCCGCCCTCCTCTGTTGGCCTGGGGGCCATGAATCCGGCGGCCAGCAAGTGCTCCTGATAACGCTGTGCTTCCTGCTGCAAGGCCTCGATGCTGCCGACATCCTCACCGGCCCGGCGCAATTCTTCTGCCAGCTCCTCGGCATAGGTTGCCGCGACGTAGGGTTTGTTGGCGCAGTTCTGCGCTTCGTGCAAGAGGCGCTCGATTAGGTCCCAGTTGTATGCCATCTGTTCTTCTCCTCCGGTGTTTGCCCTGGCGTCCCGGCGGACACCCGGCATCTTCGCCGCCTTCCCACGGCAAGCACGCCAGGCGCGCTCGACCGACCAGCCTGGATCAGCGAGATCGATAGCAGGGGATTCATCCCAGCCTACTCGCTGCAGTCTAGACTCTGTGCGCTGACTCAGCCGCCCTCTTCCGGAGATGCCTCATGCTCAAAGCCCAATACCAGCGCCGCGGCCCGGTGCCGCAGGACGTGATCGAAGCCGTGCAACTGCAACTGCCCGAACCGGCGCCCGGCGAGGCGCGGGTCAAGGTCCTGGCCGCGCCCATCAATCCCTCGGACGTACTGACCCTGACCGGCGCCTACGGCATGCTGCCGCCACTGCCGGCGATCGGCGGCAACGAGGGGGTTGGCCGCGTCGAGGCGCTGGGTGCCGAGGTCGGCCATCTCAAGGTCGGCCAGCTGGTGCTGTTGCCGGTCGGCTGCGGCACCTGGGTCAGCCAGCTCAACGCAGCGGCGAACAAGCTCATCCCCCTGCCCGAGGGCGACCCGCAGCAGTTGGCGATGCTCACCGTCAATCCGCCGACCGCCTCGCTGCTGCTGAGCCAGTTCGTCGAGCTCAAGCCCGGCGACTGGGTGATCCAGAACGCCGCCAACTCCGGAGTGGGCAGCTATCTGATCCAGCTGGCCAAGTTACGCGGTTTCAAGACCATCAACGTGGTGCGCCGCGAATCGGCGGTGGCCGGGGTGCAGGCCGAAGGCGGTGATCTGGTGCTGGTCGACGGCCCCGACCTGGCCAAGCGCGTACGCGCCGCCACCGGGGGCGCGCCGGTGCGCCTGGGCATAGACGCGGTCGGCGGCGAAGCCACCGACCACCTGGCGGCGAGCCTCTGCGACGGCGGCGTGCTGGTGAACTACGGGATGATGAGCGGCCAGCCGTGCCAGGTGTCGCCGGCCTCCTTCGTGTTCCGCGACGTCACCCTGCGCGGCTTCTGGCTGGCCAAATGGTTCCAGCAGGCCACAACGGCGCAGCAGATGGCGGTATTCGGCGAACTGACCCAGCTGATCGCCGGCGGCAAGCTGCACGCGAAGGTCGCCGCGACCTACGACCTCAGTCAGATCAAAGAGGCGGTCACGGCAGCCGCCAGCGGCGAGCGCGACGGCAAGATCCTCATAGTCCCGGCCTGACGGCCGGCTACTCGACCGACGGCTTGCGCCGCTTGAGCGGCGCCAGGCCGTCCTGGCTGACCAGTACCGGCGCGTCGCTCTTCGGCTTGTTGATCGTGTTGCGCTTGCTCTTGGCGGCGGGCTTCTTCGCCACCGGCTTCTTGCCGGCCTTGGCGTCGGTCTTTTTCTTCTTGCTGCCGGCCGCCTTGCCGGAGGCCTTGAGGTTCTTCGGCCCCTGGTAGCTGCCCTTCAGCTCCTTGATGCTGCGCTTCTCGAAACGCTGCTTGAGGTAGCGTTCGATGCTCGACATCAGGTTCCAGTCGGTGTGGCAGATCAGCGAGATCGCCAGGCCCTCGGCGCCGGCGCGGCCGGTACGGCCGATGCGGTGCACGTACTCGTCGCCGGAGCGCGGCATGTCGAAGTTGATCACCAGATCGAGGCCGTCGACGTCCAGGCCGCGGGCCGCCACGTCGGTGGCCACGAGGATCTTCACCGCCCCCTGCTTGAGGCGGTCGATGGCCAGCTTGCGGTCCTTCTGATCCTTCTCGCCATGCAGCACGAAGGTCTTGAACTCGCGGGCCACCAGCTTGCCGTAGAGGCGGTCGGCCTGGGCCCGGGTGTTGGTGAAGACGATCGCCTTGTCGTAGCTTTCGTTGGCCAGCAGCCACTCGACCAGCTGTTCCTTGTGGTGGTTGTGGTCGGCGGTGATGATCTGCTGGCGGGTGCCTTCGTTGAGCTGGCTGACGGCGTTGAGCTGCAGGTGCTGAGGCTCCCTGAGCACCTTGGCGACCATCTCGCGCAGGCCCGAACCACCGCTGGTGGCGGAGAACAGCAGGGTCTGGTGCGGGCCGCTGCAGGCCTCGGCCAGGCGCTGCACGTCTTCGGCGAAGCCCATGTCGAGCATGCGGTCGGCTTCGTCGAGCACCAGCACCTCGACCTCGTCCAGCGGCAGGTTGCCGGCGTTGGCGTGCTCGATCAGCCGCCCCGGCGTGCCGATCAGGATGTCCACCCGGCGCAGCATGGCCGCCTGCGACTTGAAGTCCTCGCCACCGGTGACCAGTCCGGCCTTGATGAAGGTGAACTGGGCGAAGCGTTCCACCTCCTTGAGGGTCTGCTGGGCCAGTTCGCGGGTCGGCAGCAGGATCAGCGCACGCAGGCTGAGCCGCGGCCTGGGCGCGCCGTCGCCGAGCAAACGGTTGAGCAGCGGCAGGACGAAGGCTGCAGTCTTGCCGCTGCCGGTCTGGGCGATCACCCGCAGGTCACGCCCCTCGAGCGCCGGCGGAATGGCCGCCACCTGCACCGGCGTGGGCTCGACAAAATTCAGTTCGGCCACGGCCTTGAGCAGGCGTTCATGCAGGGCGAATTGGGAAAACACGGACTAACCTCGGCAAAGAACTCAAATCAGCTGCATAGCCTAACGGTTTCCCGCGCCGCAGCCGAATTTGTTTGCATCCACCTATGTTCGGCTGGGGCTGAACCAAGCAGCCACCCTGCACTCAAAGCTGACAACAGACATCCTTCTACCCCGGAGTCCAGCATGCCGCATCCTTATCGTCCCCTGCTGATCTGCACTGCCCTGGCCCTGACCCTCAGCGCCGCAGGCGCGCTGGCCGCGCCCAAGCACGACAAGGCCGAACGCTTCGGCGCCAACCAGGACAACCCGGTCAGCGGGCACCTCGGCGGCCCCGCGATCGACCTCGAGCGCATCCGCCTGATCCTCGGTGACAACCGCCATCTGCTGGCCCCCGCCGGCGCGTTGCCGCCGGGTATCGCCAAGAACCTGGCGCGCGGCAAGCCCCTGCCGCCGGGCATCGCCAAGAAATTCGACCC
>JBFHKK010000164.1:0-6200 GCA_041595475.1 Pseudomonas sp.
GAACGGCGCCGGCAAGTCGACCCTGTTCCGCATGCTGATGGGCAAGGAGCAGCCGGATTCGGGGCGTATCGAGATCGGCGAGACCGTGCAGCTGGCCTGCGTCGACCAGAGTCGCGACGACCTGGACGGCAGCAAGACCGTCTGGGAAGCGGTGTCCGACGGCCTGGACATGATCAAGATCGGCAGCTACGAGGTGCCCTCGCGCGGCTACGTGGGACGCTTCAACTTCAAGGGTGGCGACCAGCAGAAGTTCGTCAAGGACCTCTCCGGCGGTGAGCGCGGCCGCCTGCACCTGGCCCTGACCCTCAAGGAAGGCGCCAACGTGCTGCTGCTCGACGAACCGTCCAACGACCTCGACGTGGAAACCCTGCGTTCGCTGGAGGAGGCCCTGCTCGACTTCCCCGGCGCGGCCATCGTCATCTCCCACGACCGCTGGTTCCTCGACCGCGTGGCCACCCACATCCTCGCCTACGAGGACGACTCGCACATCGAGTTCTTCGAGGGCAACTACACCGAGTACGAGGCCGATCGCAAGAAGCGCCTCGGCGAGGCCGCGGCCCAGCCGCACCGGGTGCGGCACAAGAAGCTGGCCTAAGCCGGCGCACGAAGCAAAACGGAGCCTCTAAGGCTCCGTTTTGCTTTTCAGGCTCGCTCAGCCCTTGACGCAGACCAGCTGGCGCAGGGTGTGGACGATCTCCACCAGCTCGCGCTGGGCGGCCATCACCGCGTCTATGTCCTTGTAGGCCATGGGGATCTCGTCGATCACGTGCTTGTCCTTGCGGCACTCGACATGGGCGGTGGCGCGCACCTGGTCGGCCACGCTGAACTGCTTCTTGGCCTGGGTGCGGCTCATGCGCCGGCCGGCGCCGTGGCTGCAGGAGCAGAACGCCTCCGCATTGCCCAGGCCGCGGACGATAAAGCTCTTGGCGCCCATGGAGCCGGGAATGATGCCCAGCTGGCCCTTCTGCGCCGATACTGCGCCCTTGCGGGTGAGCCACACCTGCTGGCCGAAGTGGCGTTCCTGTTGCACATAGTTGTGGTGACAGTTGACCGCCTGCAGGTCGACCCCGAAGGGCTTGCCGATCACCTGGCGCGCCGCGCCTATCACCGCCTCCATCATCAGTTCGCGGTTCTGCCGGGCGTAGTCCTGGGCCCAGCCGACGGCCTCGACGTAGTCGGCGAAGTGGCGGCTGCCTTCCTCGAAATAGGCCAGGTTGCGATCGGGCAGGTTGGCCAGGTGCTGGCGCATGTCGGCCTGGGCCAGTTCGATGAACAGCGTGCCTATGGCGTTGCCGACCCCCCGCGAGCCGCTGTGCAGCATGAACCAGACCCGCTCGGCTTCGTCCAGGCAGACCTCGATAAAGTGGTTGCCGCCGCCCAGGGTGCCCAGATGCTGGCGATTGTTGGTCTTCTCCAGGCGCGGGTACTTGTCGGTGATTGCCTTGAAGCGTCCGGCTAGATCGGCCCAGGCCCGGTCGGCCGAGGCCGGCACCTGGTCCCAGGCGCCTTGGTCATGCCTGCCGAAGGTCTTGCCATGGGGCACCGCCCGTTCGATGGCGCTGCGCAGGCCATGCAGGTGGTCCGGCAGGTCGGCGGCGGTCAAGGAGGTGCGCGTGGCCATCATGCCGCAGCCGATGTCGACGCCCACCGCCGCCGGGATGATGGCGCCGAGGGTCGGGATCACGCTGCCGATGGTCGAGCCCTTGCCCAAATGCACGTCCGGCATCACCGCCAAGTGCTTGAAGATGAAGGGCATCTTCGCCGTATTGAGCAGTTGCTGGCGCGCCTGCTCTTCCACCGGCACGCCCTGGGTCCAGAGCTTGATCGGCTTGCCGCCGGCGACCTCGAGGATCTGTGCTGTGCGATCTTTCATAGCGGCTGTCGTGCGTCTTGACGCGAGTTGAGGTGCGCGGGCATCCCTAGAGCCTACTCCCACTCGGCAGCCCGGGCACAGCATGAATCGGCCCTTGCGTCACCGCGCCGGCGTGCAAGGCGCGCCGCAGCGTCCACACTTAACAGACATCCACCGAGGAGTATGCTCATGTCTGCCTTCGATCCCCGGGCGGCGCTCGATGCGCTGCTGGCCGAGTACAGCGCGCGGGCCAAGTCCATTCGCCAGGACCTGGGTCGCAGCCATTCGGCGGACTTCGCCGAACAGGCGCTGCAGCGGCAGAACGACGAGGTGCTCGAGGCCCTGCTGGCCGAGGCCGAGGTGGCCATGCGCCAGGTGGGCATGGCCAAGTTGCGCCTGGAGGACGGCAGCTATGGCGACTGCCTGCGCTGCGGCGAAGCGATCGAGCCGGCGCGTCTGCAGGCGCTGCCGGCCGCCGAGTTCTGTCTCAAATGCGCCGATCGGCAGTAGCCCGCCGGCCGCTCGTCAGCCGGCGATATCCTCCAGCAAGCGCCGCGCCGCCGATTCCGCGGCATCGTTGTAGGGGCGCAGCACACTGGCCGCGCCGGCATGGGCCAAGGCCTCGACATCGCCCTCGCGAAAGGCGCTGAGGGTGATCTGGCCGCGAAAGCCAAGGGCGCGAAAGGCCCTGAACAGGATGGCATTGACCTCGCGCTGGGGAATGCTGCTGACCAGTGCCCGGGCCTCTGACAGCGGCAGGTGCGCGGGAAAGTCGGCATCCTCGGCGTCGCCGTAGCACACCCTCAGGCCGGCCTGGCGCGCCAGGGCCAGGGCCTCGGGGTCGAAGTCCACGCCGAGCACGCGCAGGCCGCCCTGCTCCAGATGCAGGGCCAGCTGCCGGCCGTAGCGGCCCATGCCGAACAGAATGATGTCAGCGTCGCTGGCCGGCGGCGCGCTGGCATCGAGGCTCTCGCGGTGGGCGATGCGCCGCTCGAAGACCCGCAGCCAGGGCGACAGGCGCGCAAACAGGGGCTGGGCATAGATAATCAGATAGGTCGACAGGGTGATGGTGATCAGCCCGACCAGGGTGGTCAGGCCCAGGGCCTCCTGGCCGATATGGCCCAGGCCGATGCCCATGGCGATGAAGATGATCGAGAACTCGCTGATCTGCGCCACCGTCAGTCCGGCCATGAAGCCGGTGCGCCGCCGGTAGCCCATCCAGCCCATGATGGCCATGACGATCAGCGGGTTGCCGATCAGCACGAATAGCGACAGCAGCAGGGCATTGCCGATCTGGCCCTGGATATGGGCGAAATCCAGTTGCACGCCCAGGTGCAGGAAGAAGAACAGCAGCAGGAAGTCGCGCAGGCTGGTCAGGCGGCTGGCCAGCGCCTCGCGCAACGTGGTCGAGGCCAGGCTGAAGCCGGCGAGGAAGGCGCCGATTTCCTTGGACAGCCCCAGTGCCTCGGCGCCGCCGGCCAGCAGGGTGCCCCAGGCCACGGCCATCAGCATCAAGAGTTCGGGTGAGCGCGCCATCGTCTCCAGCAGGCGCGGCAGCACATAGCGCATCAGCACGAAGAGCAGGCCCAGGCTGCCGAACAGGATGGTCGCCAGCACCAGTGGCGAGAGCACGGCTGTATGGCCCTGATCGCCCTGATAAAGGTTCAGCGCCAGCATCGCCAGCACCACGGCCAGGTCCTGGACGATCAAAAAACCCATGGCGATGCGACCGTGCAGGGAGTCGATCTCGCCCTTGTCCGAGAGCAGCTTGACGATGATGATGGTGCTGGAGAAGGTCAGCGCCACCGCCACGTAGAGGGCGCTGATCCAGTCCAGGCCGAGCGCCCGGCACAGCAGCAGGCCGAACAGTATGGTGAAGGTCAGCTGGCCCAGACCGGTGGCCAGGGCCACCGGGCCCAGGGTGCGAACCAGGCGCATGTCGAGCTTGAGGCCGACCACGAACAGCAGCACCGTGATGCCGATCTCGGCCAGCAGATCCAGTTGCGCGTGGGCGCTGCTGATGCCCAGCAGGGCCGGGCCGGCGAGGATGCCGACCAGGATGTAGGCGATGATCAGCGGCTGACGCAGCTTGACCGCCAGCGCACCGAATGCGGCAGAGAGCGCGAGCAGGGCGGCCACTTCCTGGAACAATGTCATGGGGCGGGCTTCCAGTTGAACAGGGGGCACTCTAGCGGCCAGCGGCCTGGGCTCAGTTGCCCTGCATCATCTTTTCGGCTTGTCGGTCCGCGACGATACGGCCATGCTAGCCCAAGCCTGAGCCTGTCTTCCAAGGACCTTCGATGCCTGACTCCGTTGCGGCCCATCTGCGCCTCGCCCCCGATGCCCTGACCCGTCCCTTTACCAGCGAGCAGTTCGACTTCGTCACCACCGACGACCTGGAGCCGTTTCGCGGCATTCTCGGCCAGTCCCGCGCGGTCGAGGCCCTGCAGTTCGGGGTGGCCATGCCGCGCCCGGGTTACAACGTGTTCGTCATGGGCGAGCCGGGCACCGGGCGCTTCTCCTACGTGCGCCGCTACCTGAAGGCCGAGGCCAAGCGTTTGCAGCCGCCGTGCGACTGGGTCTACGTCAACAACTTCGACGAACCGCGCGAGCCCCGCGCGCTGGAATTGCCGGCCGGTACGGCCGGGGCCTTTATCGCCGACATCAGCCAGCTGATCGACAACCTGATGGCGACCTTCCCGGCGGTCTTCGAGCATCCGACCTACCAGCAGCGCAAGAGCGCCATCGACCGGGTGTTCAACAAGCGCTACGACCAGGCCCTGGATGTGATCGAGCGCCAGGCCCTGGAAAAGAGCGTGGCCCTGTACCGCGACAGCAGCAACATCGGCTTCACCCCGATGCTCGAGGGCAAGGCCCTGGACGAAGCCGAGTTCGCCCAGTTGCCGGAGGCCGACCGCGAGCGCTTTCACGACGACATCGCGGCCCTGGAGGAGCGCCTCAACGAGGAGCTGGCCAGCCTGCCGCAATGGAAGCGCGAGTTGAGCAACCAGTTGCGCCACCTCAACGAGGAAACCATCACCCTGGCCCTGCAGCCGCTGCTGCTGCCGCTGTCGCAGAAGTACGCCGAGAATGCCGGGGTCTGCGCCTATCTGCAGGCGCTGCAGGTCAACCTGCTGAAGACCGTGATCGACCAGCTGGTCGAGGTCGAGAAGGTCGATGCCCAGACCCGCAAGCAGCTCGAGGAGCAGTACGGCCCGAGCCTGGTGGTCGGGCACAATGCCGACGGCGGCGCGCCCGTGGTCTTCGAACCGCATCCGACCTACGAGAACCTGTTCGGTCGCATCGAATACAACACCGACCAGGGCGCGCTCTACACCAACTACCGGCAACTGCGTCCGGGCGCGCTGCACCGGGCCAACGGCGGCTTTCTGATTCTCGAGGCGGAGAAGATGCTCGGCGAGCCCTTCGTCTGGGAGGCGCTCAAGCGCGCCCTGCATTCGCGCCAGCTGAAGATGGAGTCGCCGCTCGGCGATCTGACCCGGATCGCCACCGTGACCCTCAATCCGCAGGTGATTGCGCTGCAGGTCAAGGTGGTGATCATAGGCGCGCGGGAGCTCTATTACGCGCTGCAGGACCATGATCCGGATTTCCAGGAGATGTTCCGCGTGCTGGTGGACTTCGACGAGGACATTCCCCTGGGCGACGAGAGCCTCGAACAATTCGCCCAGCTGATGAAGACCCGTACCAGCGAGGAGGGCATGGCCCCGCTGACCTCGGCGGCGGTGGCGCGCCTGGCCACCTACAGCGCGCGCCTGGCCGAGCATCAGGGGCGGCTGTCGGCGCGCATTGGCGACCTCTTCCAGTTGCTCAGCGAGGCCGACTTCATCCGTCAGTTGGCCAATGAAAGCGTCACCGACGTCGGCCACATCGAGCGCGCGCTCAAGGCCAAGGCCACCCGCACCGGCCGGGTCTCGGCGCGGATCATCGACGACATGCTGGCCGGCGTCATCCTGATCGACACCTCGGGCGCGGCGGTGGGCAAGTGCAACGGCCTGACCGTGCTGGAGGTCGGCGACTCGGCCTTCGGCGTGCCGGCGCGGATTTCCGCCACCGTTTACCCGGGCGGCTCGGGCATCGTCGACATCGAGCGCGAGGTCAACCTCGGCCAGCCGATCCACTCCAAGGGGGTGATGATCCTCACCGGCTACCTGGGCAGCCGCTATGCCCAGGAATTTCCCCTGGAAATCTCCGCCAGCATCGCCCTGGAGCAGTCCTACGGCTACGTCGACGGTGACAGTGCCTCGCTGGGCGAGGTCTGCACCCTGATCTCGGCCCTGTCGCGGACCCCGCTCAAGCAGTGCTTCGCCATCACCGGTTCGATCAACCA
>JBFHKK010000165.1:0-6199 GCA_041595475.1 Pseudomonas sp.
ATCGATGCCGACCACGTCCATCAGGTAGGCCGGGCCCATGGGCCAGCCGAACTTCTCCATGATCTTGTCGATGCGAACGAAGTCGACACCGGCGCTGAGCAGCTTGGCGAAACCGCCGAAGTAGGGGAAGAGTACGCGATTGACCAGGAAGCCCGGGCAATCGTTGACCACGACCGGGGTCTTGCCCATCTTCTTGGCGTAGGCAACGGTGGTGGCCACTGCCACTTCGCTGGACTTCTCGCCACGGATCACCTCAACCAGCGGCATCATGTGCACCGGGTTGAAGAAGTGCATGCCGACGAAGTTCTCCGGACGCTTGAGCGCCTGGGCCAGCAGGCTGATGGAAATGGTCGAGGTGTTGGAAGAGATGATCGCATCTTCCTTGACCACGGCTTCCACTTCGGCCAGAACCGCTTGCTTGACCTTGGGATTCTCGACCACGGCTTCGACGACGATGTCGACATTGCCGAAGTCGCCATAGGACATGGTCGGACGGATGGCGTTAAGCGCTTCGGCCATCTTGGCCGGGCTCAGGCGGCCCTTCTCGACACGCTTGCCGAGCAGCTTGGAGGCCTCGTTCAGGCCCATCTGGATACCCTCTTCGCGGATATCCTTCATCAGGATCGGGGTGCCCTTGACCGCCGACTGATAGGCGATACCGCCACCCATGATGCCGGCACCGAGTACGGCGGCCAGTTTCACGTCCTTGGCGATTTCGTCGTGCTTCTTGGCCTTCTTCTTCAGTTCCTGGTCATTCAGGAACAGACCGATCAGGCTCTCGGCGACCGAGGTCTTGGCCAGCTTGACGAAACCGGCGGCCTCGACTTCCAGCGCCTTGTCGCGACCGAAGTTGGCGGCTTTCTGAATGGTCTTGATCGCCTCGACCGGAGCCGGGTAGTTCGGACCGGCCTGGCCGGCGACGAAGCCCTTGGCGGTCTCGAAGCACATCATCTGCTCGATGGCGTTGAGCTTGAGCTTGTCCAGCTTCGGCTGACGCTTGGCCTTGTAGTCCAGCTCGCCGCTGATGGCGCGCTTGACCAGATCCAGGGCAGCGGCCTGCAGCTTGTCGGCGGCGACCACGGCGTCTACGGCGCCGACCTTCAAGGCATCGGCGGCTTTATTTTCCTTACCGGCGGCGATCCACTCCACGGCATTGTCGGTACCGATCACGCGCGGCAGACGCACGGTGCCACCAAAGCCCGGGTAGATGCCCAGCTTGACTTCCGGCAGGCCTACCTTGGCGCTGTCGGCCATGACGCGGTAGTCGGCGGCCAGGCACATCTCGAAACCGCCGCCCAGGGCGATACCGTTGATGGCGACGACTGTCGGTACGCCGAGGTCTTCGAAATCACTGAAGATCTTGTTGGCTTCGAGGTTGCCAGCCACCAGCTCTTCGTCCGGCAACTTGAAGTTGTCGACGAATTCGGTGATATCGGCGCCGACGATAAACACGTCCTTGCCGCTGGTGACGATCACGCCCTTGATCGATCCATCATCCTTGATCGCATCAACCGCCTGACGCAGTTCGCTCAGGGTCAGACGATTGAATTTGTTGACGGATTCACCCTTGAGGTCGAAATTCAATTCGACGATGCCGCTCTCAAGAGCCTTAACCGTGATGGCTTTACCTTCGTAAATCATCAACTGATCTCCACGGTATGGAAGCTGAACTGTACACATCGGAGCCAACCAGCGGGCTAACCCGTGGCGCAGCGGCCTAGGTTAACCCCAATCAGCCTGGCACACCCGCCGACGCGATATTCGGGCTGTATAGGCGCCGCTTTCTGCAAGCAAACGCTCAATTCATACGCCCGTTTGATTTGGGTGCAGACACATTCAGGGAAAAGCCGGCAATTGTCAATTGGCCGAACGCAGCCGCTCGCCGGTGCAGCATCGTCCCGGTCCGGGCGAACAGCAAGACACCCGAGGCAGCCACCCTGCCCCCCGATTCAGCGCCGGCAAGGCCTGCAAGCCCTTTCGGCGCAGCCAGCGGCAAATGTGAAACAGCGCAAACTCTAGCCAAAATATTTCGCTGCGAGTAGAGTCGGTGCCGCACGGCCGGGTCAACCGAGCCTTGATGACAACAAAAACAATACATGCCCTGATGGGGCCTGGAGTTTCTATGTCGAGCCGCCCGCTTGCCATCTGCCTGAGCGCCCTGCTCATGATCGCCACCCCTCTCCTGAGCACCGCGGCACAAGCCGCAGACGCCGGCAGCAGCCTGCTGACCGTGCATCAACTGCGCCTGGCCGCCCAGAAGAGTCTCGGCGACTTCTACATGTACAACGGCATGGAAGGCGACCAGCGCTACGCGCGAATGATCAGCCAGTCGGTGCAGGAGGTCGGCCAGCATCTGTCGGCACTCAACGAAATGCCCGGCGAAGGTTCCAAGGCGTTGCGCGCCCAACTCGAACAGCGCTGGCAGGAATACCACAAGAGCCTCGCCAGCCTGACTGTCGCCCTCAAAGCGCAGGGCTATACCGACCTGCAGCCGGTGGCCGACCTCGCCGCCAGCAACCAGCAACTCATGGACCTGAGCCAGGAGCTGTACAGCAAGATCCAGCAGGAAAGTGGCCACGGCGTAGCCCCGCTCACCCAGCGCAGCCGCGAGCAGAGCCTGTTGATGCAGGCCATCGCCGTGGACTATGCCTCGCGCAGCGCTTCGGTAGGAGCCACCTTTATGGGCGGTGGCACCAGCAGGCCGATCGAGGAACTGGTCCAGGTCTTCGCCGAACGCCTGGCGAGCATGGAGAAGGCCCCGCAGAACACTGCGCAGATTCAACAACAGCTCAGCGCCGTCAGCACCAAGTGGCGCTATATCGAAAAGTCGCTGATCAACTACAACGAGAACAGCGTGCCCTTCCTGATCAACAAGTATTCCGACAGCATCGTAGATGGTCTGGAGGATGTTTCGGCGCAATACCTGGCCTCCCAGCAGTAACCGCCGTCTCAAGTTCCGAGCGCGCTGCCCGCTTGTGCCGATCGGGCAGCCCGTGCCCTAGGCTCTGGACTCGAGAAAATTCGCGACCTTCTCCAGCGCGCCGTCTTTCGCTTGCTCGCCCCAGCACAAGGCCACGAGCTGCTTGGTCGCCTCGGCCTTGTAGACATCGGCCGGCAAGCTCGATAGCTGCTCGGCCAGGAGACTCTCGCCACAAGGCTCACGCCACTGATTGAGCCAGACGCCTGGACTCGCCTGCCAATAGCACCAGGTGTCGACATGCCCACGCCTTCGGGCCCGGTGATATTGCGCACAGGTGCCGGGCGGTTGCTGCGCCAGCCAGTGCGGCCATTGCTGTCGCGACAGTTGCATGGCCAGGCCCATGCTGCGCGCCTGCAGGCGCGCCTGCATCTGCCCCTGCTGCCGCCGCGAAGGAAGCAGCCAGGCCAGCGGGCTGAGGATCACTGCCAGAAACAACACCACAAACCAACCCGTCATATACCCGTCTCACCGGCCAAGGCCTGCTATTAATAGTCAACACAGCCATACTTAAGCTGATCGGTTGCCCTTATAAGGAGTCACCCATGGAGTACAAGCACATGCTGGTCGCTGTGGACCTGACCGAGGAATGCGACCCGGTGATGCAACGGGCACAGCGCCTGGCCGCCAGCACCCATGCCAAACTCTCGGTGGTGCACGTGGTCGAGCCCATGGCCATGGCCTTCGGCGGCGACGTGCCGATGGACCTGTCGATGCTCCAGCAGCAGCAGTTCGATCAGGCCCGCGAACGCCTGGACAGCTTTGCCGGCAAGTACCCGCAGCTGGACCCCGAGCGGCGCCACCTGGCCTATGGTCAACCGCGCCAGGAAATCCATCGCCTGGCCGAAGAACAGGACTGCGACCTGATCATCGTCGGCAGCCATGGCCGCCACGGTCTGGCCCTGCTACTGGGATCAACGGCCAATGATGTCTTGCACGGCGCGCCTTGTGACGTGCTCGCCGTTCGCCTGAAGAAACCGGATTAACACGCGAAGCCGGCGGATAATGCGCCCGGCATCATCCGCCCTGCCTCACTCGAAACTGTCTCCGGCACTCATGACCAGCGGGCGAATCTTCTGCAACTGGGTTTCCAGCGAATAGGTCATGCTCGAGGACATCGAGAAGAAGGTCAGGAAGGCCTTGAGGTTGGAGTCGCCCTGACAGGTGTCATGAATGCGCTGCCAGAACGCCTGGTTGACCAACTGCAGTTGCTGGAACATGCGCACCATGCCTTTGAGCTCCCAATCGGCATAGCGGCCCTCGCGGAAGTTGAAATACTGACGCGCCAGATACAGTGAGAAGGCCCGCAGAATGAATTCCTGGTTGCTGGCAAAGGGCAGGTGGTTCTGCGCCATCGGCCGCAGCTTGCCCGACACCGGGCAGGCGCTGGTCGCCATGATCAGGCCAAGCAGCGAACGCAAGCCCTCTTCCAGACCGACCTGCTTGGTGTATTCGCGCTCGGGCGTGCGCACCCGCACCCTGGCCTTCTTGAACGCCGGCAGGCCCTGGAAATCCTCGACGACCCGGTGCAGATCGACCGCGGCCGGACAATGGCTGAAAGTTTCCTTGCTCAGCGGACAATTGCTGCACTGCTGGTGGGCCAGGCGCGTCCAGGCCGGCGCGGACTCGGCCAGGGCCGCATCATAGGCGCGCTCGAGTTCGATGCTGTATTCGAACTGGTGGTCGTCGTCGAGAGTGATCTGATACTCGATGGTCATGCCTGGCTCCGCCATACTTCGTGGGGTTCTTCTTGTCGGTCAATCGGCCGCATTATCAACACTTTCAGGCCTCCAGTTCGGCCCAGCGCTCCAAAAGCTGATCCAGTTCATGCTGCAGAGCCTGCATCCGGGCCAGCGCCGCCGTCGTCTGCTCGGCCGGCTGTTGGTAGAAGGCCGGATCGGCCACCTGTTGCTGCAGGGCTTCGAGCTGCGTCTCCAGCGCATCGATCTGCGCGGGAATCGCCTCCAGCTCACGCTGCAGCTTGTAACTGAGCTTCTTCTTCGCGGCCACCGGCGCGTCGGGCTCGGCCGCGGCAGGCGCCGGCACAGGCGCGACCACCGCGGAAGCCAGCTCGGCCTTGCCGGCCTTGCTCTCGCCCACCCCGAGCAGACGCGGCGAGCCGCCCTGGCGCAGCCAATCCTGATAGCCGCCGACGTACTCGCGCACGCGCCCTTCGCCTTCGAACACCAGGGTGCTGGTCACCACGTTGTCGAGGAAGGCCCGATCGTGACTGACCATCAGCACGGTGCCCGGGAAGGTCAGCAGCACCTCTTCCAGCAGTTCCAGGGTTTCCACATCGAGGTCGTTGGTCGGTTCGTCCAGCACCAGCAGGTTGGCCGGCTTGCTGAACAGCTTGGCCAGCAGCAGACGCGCCCGCTCACCGCCGGACAGGGCCTTGACTGGCGTCCGCGCGCGCTGCGGGCTGAACAGGAAATCTCCCAGATAGCTCAACACGTGGCGATTCTGGCCATCGATGCTGATGAAGTCGCGGCCCTCGGCGACGTTGTCGACCACCGTCTTCTCCGGTTCCAACTGATGGCGCAACTGGTCGAAATAGGCCACCTCGAGTTTGGTACCGATCTCGATCTTGCCTTCGGTGGGCTGCAGGTCACCCAGCAACAACTTGAGCAAGGTGGTCTTGCCGGTGCCGTTGGCGCCCAGCAGACCGATACGGTCGGAGCGCTGCAGGACCATGGAGAAATCATCGATCAGCTTGGGCCCGCCCGGATGGGCGAAGCTGACGTGCTCGACCACCATCACCTGCTTGCCGGACTTTTCCGCGACATCCAGTTGGATGTTCGCCTTGCCCTGGCGCTCACGCCGCTCGCTGCGTTCGGCGCGCATGGCCTTGAGCGCCCGCACCCGACCCTCGTTGCGGGTGCGCCGGGCCTTGATGCCCTGGCGAATCCATACCTCTTCCTGGGCCAGGCGCTTGTCGAACAGGGCATTGGCGGTTTCCTCGGCGGCCAGTTGCTGCTCCTTGTGCACCAGGAAGCTGGCGTAGTCGCCGTTCCAGTCGATCAGGCCGCCGCGATCCAGTTCGAGGATGCGCGTGGCCAGGCTTTGCAGGAAGGCACGGTCGTGGGTGATGAACAGCACCGCGCCGTTGAAGCCGCTTAGCGCCTCTTCCAGCCAGGCGATCGCGCCGATGTCCAGGTGGTTGGTCGGCTCGTCCAGCAACAGCAGATCGGGCTCGGAAACCAGCGCCTGCGCCAGCAGCAC
>JBFHKK010000166.1:0-6184 GCA_041595475.1 Pseudomonas sp.
GCAGGCGACCCGGCAGACCCGCCTGTACGAGC
This sequence comes from Pseudomonas sp., assembly GCA_041595475.1. GTDB lineage: Bacteria > Pseudomonadota > Gammaproteobacteria > Pseudomonadales > Pseudomonadaceae > Aquipseudomonas. Next base: position 33 of record JBFHKK010000166.1, read on the forward strand.
TGACCGAACAGATGAAGAGCCGCGGCGCCAGCGCCGAGGAGCTGTTCCAGGTCAGGGCCGAGGCCCTGGGTCATGAGGCCGCCACGGCACTGGCCGCACTGGATCAGCGCCAGGCCGAGTGGGACCGGCGCCTGGCCAGCTACGAGAAGGAGCGCGAGGCCATTCGCCAGTCCGGCCTGAGTGCCGAGGATCAGCAGTCGGCCGTCGTCAGCCTGATCGAACGCCGCTTCGCCGAGGACGAGCGCGCCCAGGTGCTGGCCCAGGAAGGCTATCCCTGAGCACGGATGCCGACTGACTGGCCTGCTCGCGGGTCAGCCGACGCGAGCGGGCCCCTTCGAGCAAGGCCATGCAGGCGGCCGAATCCGGCCCCCTGTTAAATCTAAAAGGCATATAAACCTACCCAAACAGTCTTAGACTCTCTAAGCAAAGGCCTCTATCTTGGCGTGCTGAGCGGCCCCGGGCCGCGACCGTCACGCCAAACGCCGCGCATGCTAGGGACGCTTATGTTCTGGGACTCACTGCCATTGCTGTTCGTCAGCGCCCTGCTGATCTGGTTACTGGTGTCCTTCGTCCGCGAGAAGTGGAGCCCGGACATAGTCGCGGCCATCGCCGTGGCGGCGCTGCTGGTCACCCAGCTGCTCGAACCCAAGGAAGTGCTGGGCGTGCTCTCCAACTCGGCGCCGGTGACCATCGCCTGCATGTTCGTGCTGTCCGCCGCCCTGGAGCGCACCGGCTGCATCGACGCCCTCGGCAACTGGCTGGGCAACCTGGTCGGCACCAGCCCGTTCCGCGTGCTCACCGGCCTGACCCTGACCGCCCTGGCGATCTCCGCCTGCCTGAACAACACCCCGGTGGTGGCCATCCTCACCCCGGTGGCCATCGCCCTGGCCCGCCGTTCCGGGACCCAGGCGTCCAAGCTGCTGATCCCGCTGTCCTACGCCACCATCCTCGGCGGCACCCTGACCCTGATCGGCACCTCGACCAACATCCTGGTCGACGGCGTGGCGCGCAAGGCCGGCCTGGAACCCTTCGGCATCTTCGAGATCACCGGCGCCGGCCTGATCCTGGCGGCGGTCGGCATGCTCTACATGCTGACCATCGGCCATCGCCTGCTGCCCGAGCGCGAGTCGCTCTCCAAGCAACTGCGCCCGGACCTGGAGCGCACCTTCATGACCGAGTTACTGGTGCCCCAGGACTCGCCGATGGTCGGCAAGTCCCTGGCCGAAGCCAACCTCAATGGCGGCAGCGGCCTGCAGGTGCTCAAGCTGTTCCGCCAGGAGCAGGAGCTGACCGAGCCGGGCTCCGACACCCTACTGGCCAGCGGCGACCGCCTGGTGCTGCACGGCCAGGTCAAGAACGTGGTGGAGCTGCGCGAGAGCGGCCACCTGTCGTTCAACCGCGGCGACGCCTTCGAGACCATCAGCAGCCGCGACGTGATCCTCGCCGAGGCCATAGTCGGACGTAACTCGCGCTACAGCCACAGGCCCATGCGCGATCTCGACCTGACCGCGCGCTACGGCATCGCCGTGCTGGCCGTGCACCGCCAGGACGAGAACATCCAGGGCAACCTCGACGACTTCGAGCTGCAGTTCGGCGACGTCATGCTGGTCGAGGGCACTGCGGCGCAGATCAAGCGCTTCGCCGACAACGGCGAGCTGATCAGCCTCAATGCCGTGCAGGAGCGCGCCTTCCGCCGCGACAAGGCGCCTATCGCGATCCTCGCCACCCTGGCGGTGATGGTCCTGGCCGCCTTCGGCGTGATGCCCATCGAGGGCCTGGCGATCATAGGCGCGGTCACCGTGCTGGCGACCCGCTGCCTGGACGTCGAGGATGCCTACAAGGCGGTGGACTGGAAGATCCTCAGCCTGATCTTCGGCATGCTGGCGATCAGCATCGCCATGGACAAGGTCGGCCTGGTCAAGCTGCTGGTGGAAAACACCATGGCCCTGATGCCCTGGGCCGGGCCGCTGCTGCTGCTGTCCTTCATCTACCTGTTCACCTCGGTCCTCACCGAGCTGCTGTCGAACAACGCCGTGGCCGTGCTGGTCACCCCGATCGCCATCGGCCTGGCCCAGCACCTGGGCATAGATCCGCGGCCCTTCGTGGTGGCGGTGATGTTCGCCGCCAGCGCCAGCTTCGCCACGCCGATCGGCTACCAGACCAACACCTTCGTCTACAACGCCGGCGGCTACCGCTTCACCGATTTCCTGCGCGTCGGCGCCCCGCTCAACCTGATCCTCTGGATCGCCGCGACCTTCGTCATCCCGCTGTTCTTTCCGCTGACCCCGGTCTGACGGGCGATCCCCGGGCCCGCCCGCAGAGGTTGACCGGGGCCGGGCACTGTCTCCATGCTGCGCTCCTTGCCATCAACCTGAAGGAGCGCCCGATGAAACTGGAAACCCTGGCCATCCACGCCGGCTACAGCCCCGACCCGACCACCAAGGCGGTGGCGGTGCCGATCTACCAGACCAGCTCCTACGCCTTCGACGACACCCAGCACGGCGCCGACCTGTTCGACCTCAAGGTCGCCGGCAATATCTACACGCGCATCATGAACCCGACCAACGACGTGCTGGAGCAGCGCATCGCGGCCCTGGAGGGCGGCGTCGGCGCCCTGGCCGTGGCCTCGGGCATGGCGGCCATCACCTACGCCATCCAGACCGTCGCCGAGGCCGGCGACAACATCGTCTCGGTGGCCAAGCTCTATGGCGGCACCTACAACCTGCTGGCCCATACCCTGCCGCGCTTCGGCATCCAGACCCGCTTCGCCGCCCATGACGACATCGCCGCCCTGGAGGCACTGATCGACGACAGCACCAAGGCGGTGTTCTGCGAATCCATCGGCAACCCGGCGGGCAATGTCGTCGACCTGCAGGCCCTGGCCGATGCCGCCCACCGTCACGGCGTGCCGCTGATCGTCGACAATACCGTGGCCACGCCTATCCTCTGTCGCCCCTTCGACCACGGCGCCGACATAGTCGTGCATTCGCTGACCAAGTACATCGGCGGCCACGGCACCAGCATCGGCGGCATAGTCGTCGATTCCGGCCGGTTCCCCTGGGCCGACAACAAGGGCCGCTTCCCGCTGCTCAACACCCCGGACCCGTCCTACCACGGCGTCACCTACACCGAGGCCTTCGGCCCGGCCGCCTTCATCGGCCGCTGCCGCGTGGTGCCGCTGCGCAACACCGGCGCAGCCCTGTCGCCGTTCAACGCCTTCCTCATCCTGCAGGGCCTGGAGACCCTAACCCTGCGCATGGAGCGGCACTGCGACAACGCCCTGAAGGTGGCCGAGCACCTCAAGGCCCATCCACAGGTGGCCTGGGTGCAGTATGCCGGCCTGGCCGACCATCCCGAGCACGCATTGGCCCAGCGCTATATGCAGGGCAAGCCGGCCTCGATTCTGTCCTTCGGGATCAAGGGCGGGCAGGAGGCGGGGGCGCGCTTTATCGACGCGCTGCAACTGGTGGTGCGCCTGGTGAACATCGGCGACGCCAAGTCGCTGGCCTGCCATCCCGCCTCCACCACCCATCGCCAGCTCAACGACGAGGAACTGGCCAAGGCCGGCGTGCCGCGGGACATGGTGCGCCTGTCGATCGGCATCGAGCATATCGACGACATCCTCGCCGACCTCGATCAGGCCCTGGCGGCCGCCGCTTGACTTGATATTCGCCGCGGCGGCTCCAGATTAGGTTTATCCCGATCCGGAGCCGCGCATGACCGACAGCCTGCTGATCCCCTGCCCCGCCTGCAATGGCCTCAACCGCATTCCCGCCCAGCGCCTGGGCGACCGCCCCGTCTGCGGGCGCTGCAAGAGCGCCGTGCTGCCGGGCACGCCGCTGGAGCTGACCCAGGCCAACTTCGCCCGCCAGCTCAAGGGCGACCTGCCGCTGCTGGTGGATGTCTGGGCCGACTGGTGCGGCCCCTGCCAGGCCTTCGCGCCGACCTTCGCCGAAGCCGCACTGCGGCTGCGCGGTCGCTATCGCCTGGGCAAGCTCGACAGCCAGGCCCACCCGCAACTGGCCGGCCAGCTCGGCATCCGCTCGATCCCCAGCCTGATCCTGTTCAACCAGGGGCGCGAGTTGTCGCGCCAGAGCGGCGCCCTGTCGCTGGCGCAACTGCTCGCCTGGCTGGAGCGTCCGCACGCTCACGCCTGAGCGCGAACCGCCATGGGCTTCAAGGCCATTTGCAAGACGCCCGCCGACAGGTAGTCTGGCAGGATGTTCGACGGAAGGACCCGCCATGCCCGCACCCCGACGCCGCCCCGCGCCCGCCCCGATGCCAACCGGCCGCAGCGGCATCCGCTGCCCGGCCCAGGCGCCAAAGCGCCGGCCACCATTGCCAAGAGTTCTATCGGCACCGACGCCTGACCTTGCTCCAGATCAAAAGCCCAGCTAACTCTGAATAGATAATAAATCGCCGTTGTTCTGCGGCCCGGAGTACTCACCCATGTTCAGCCACATCCTCATTGCCCACGATCTGCGCGACACTGCCGACATGGCGCTGTGCCGGGCAAGCCAACTGGCCCGTCAGCACAATGCCAAACTGACCATCCTGCATGTGCTCGACTCCAGCACCACCGACAAGCAGCAGGATGAGGCCGAGCAGACGCTGGACCGCAGCGTGACCCGCTTCGCCCCGGCCGGCAGCCGCTTGATCCTCAAGCGCGGCAAACCCTCGGAGGTGGTGCTGGCGCAACTGGACGAACTCGAATGCGACCTGCTGGTGCTCGGCGCCCACCACCAGCGCCATGATTTCTTCTCCGGCACCAGCCTCGACCGCATCGCCCGCCACTGCCCGGTGCCGCTGCTGCTGGTGGCGCGTGACAACTACCAGCCCTACACCCAGGCGCTGGCCGCCATCGACTTTTCGCTGTGCGCCTGCAACGCCCTGCGTCGGGCCTTCCGGCTGTTGCCGCCGGGCGCCGAACTGCACGCCATCCATGTCTTCGAGGCGGACAAGGGCACGGCCAAGCAGGCCGAGGCGCAATTGCAGATCCAGCAGCAACTGATCGCGCAATTACTCGAGGATGAAGCCAAGGAGCTGCCCGCCGAGGGCCCGCGCATCAGCCATGCGGTGCTGCAGGGCGGCATACTGCGCAACCTGCAGGAGCAGCAGAAGACTCGCAACAGCGAGTTGCTGGTGCTCGGCAGCCATGGCCGCAGCGCCCTGTCCCAGGCCCTGCTCGGCAGCCTCGCCCAGCACTTCCTGCACCGCGCGCCCTGCGACGTATTCGTGGTGCGCTAATCGCGGCCTGCCAGGCCGCCACCTGGCTCCAGAAACGACGAAGGCGCCGCGAGGCGCCTTCGTCGTTTGCCTAGTCCGCCTCAGGAGGCGCGGGCATTGAGCAGGTCATGCAACTCGACGAATTGCTGGGTCAGCTTGTGCCGCGCATCCAGATGGATCAGCGGCATACAGGCCTGGTGCGACTCGCGCATCCGCACCGAACTCATCAGATTGACCGGCAGCACCGGCAGCCCCTCGGCCACCAGTTCATCGAGCAGTTGCTGCGGCAGCGAGGCGCGCGGCTGGAACTGATTGACCACGATGCCTTCGACTTCCAGGGCATCGTTGTGATCGTCGCGCAGCTCCTCGATTTCCCGCAGCAGGCCATAGAGGGCATTGCGCGAGAAGCTGTCGCAGTCGAAGGGAATCAGGCAGCGGTCGGCGGCGATCAGCGCCGACACCGTGTAGAAGTTCAGCGCCGGCGGCGTGTCCAGATAGATACGGTCGTAGTCACCGGCCAGGTCGTCGAGCAGTTTGCGCAGCTTGTTGATCTTGTGCTTGGCCTCGAGCTTGGGCTGCAGATCGGCCAACTCGGCGGTGGCGGTGACCACGTGCAGGTTGTCGAACGGCGTCTCGTAGATATCGACCGTGCCCTTCTTGGCGAAAGGGCCGCTGGCCAGCACGCTCTTGAAGAACTCGGCGATGCCCTCGGGAATCTCCGCGCCGGTCAGGCCGGTCAGGTAATGGGTCGAGTTGGCCTGGGCGTCGAGGTCGACCAGCAGCGTGCGATAGCCCTGGGCCGCACTGACTGCCGCCAGGTTGCAGGCGATGCTGGATTTGCCCACACCGCCTTTCTGATTGAACACCACACGCCGCATCGCACATCTCCCTGAGCCGTTGATGGGGCTGGATTCTATGCAATGCGC
>JBFHKK010000167.1:0-6176 GCA_041595475.1 Pseudomonas sp.
GAGAGCCCGAACATGTCCGCTTGCCAGACTCCGATCATCGTTGCCCTGGATTTTCCGACCCGCGACGCCGCGCTGGCCCTGGCCGAGCGGCTCGATCCGCGGCAGTGTCGGGTCAAGGTCGGCAAGGAGCTGTTCACCCGTTGTGGTCCGCAGATTGTCGAGGCTTTGGCCGCGAAGGGATTCGAGGTGTTCCTTGACCTCAAGTTCCACGACATTCCCAATACCACGGCGATGGCGGTGAAGGCCGCCGCGGAGCTGGGGGTATGGATGGTCAACGTCCACTGCAGCGGTGGCTTGCGCATGATGGCCGCCTGCCGCGAAGTGCTCGAGCGCCAGGGCGGCGCCGTGCCCTTGCTGATCGGTGTCACCGTGCTGACCAGCATGGAGCGCGAGGACCTGGCCGGCATCGGCCTGGATGTCGAACCCCAGGAGCAGGTCTTGCGACTGGCCGCCCTGGCGCAGCAGGCCGGTCTGGACGGCCTGGTCTGCTCGGCGCAGGAAGCCGCGGCGCTGAAGCGGGCCCATCCGTCGCTGCAGCTGGTCACCCCGGGCATCAGGCCCGCCGGCAGTGCCCAGGATGACCAGCGGCGCATCCTCACCCCGGGTCAGGCCCTGGCCGCCGGCGCCGACTACCTGGTGATCGGCCGGCCGATCAGCCAGGCGTCCGATCCGGCGCAGGCTCTCGCCTCGTTGGTTGCCGAGCTGACCTGAGCGCGGGACCGATCCGCCGCTTCGGGTAATCTCGCTACAATCTTCAGCTTTCCTTGAGCCAGGTTCAGATCATGCCTCCCGCCGCCGAACACTCGCCCCTGGGCAAGCCCAGTGAGTACCTCGCCACCTACACGCCATCGCTGCTGTTCCCGATCGCGCGTGCGCCCAAGTGGGCCGAATTGGGCCTGAGCGCCGACACCTTGCCTTACCAAGGCGTCGATCTGTGGAACTGCTTCGAGCTGTCCTGGCTGCTGCCCACGGGCAAGCCGGTGGTGGCCATCGGCGAATTCGCCATACCGGCGGACTCGCCGAACATCATCGAGTCGAAGTCCTTCAAGCTGTACCTCAACTCGCTCAACCAGACGGTCTTTCCCTGCGTGGATAAGCTGGTGGCTGTGTTGCAGACCGACCTGTCGGCGGCAGCCGGCAAACCCGTGGGGGTGCGCGTGCGCCATCTGGATGAGGTCGCCGCCGAAGGGGTGGCGACATTGCCCGGGCGCTGCATCGATGACTTGGACGTCGCCATCGACACCTACAGCGGGCCGCGGCCGGACTTGCTGCGCTGCGAACGGGGACGAGTCGTGGAGGAGAGCCTGCACAGTCATCTGCTCAAATCCAACTGCCCGGTGACCGGTCAGCCGGACTGGGGCAGCCTGCTGGTGCAGTATCGTGGCCCTGCGCTGGATCCGGCCAGCCTGCTGGCCTACGTGGTGAGCTTCCGCCAGCATGCGGACTTTCATGAACAGTGTGTCGAGCGGATCTTTCTCGATCTGTTGCGCCTGCTCGAGCCCGAGCAGCTGACGGTCTATGCACGCTACGTGCGGCGCGGCGGTCTGGACATCAATCCCTATCGCAGCACCTCGGCGATCGAGCCGGACAACCGCCGGCTGGTCCGCCAGTAGGCGCCGGTCCTCAGATGCCCATATTGGCCAGACTTTGCAGAATATTGCGCAAGGTCGCGGCCAGGGTAGGGTGGCTGACCTCGAAGCGTTCGACCGCCAGGTTGACGCCGTCTACCAGGGTGGCGTCCGGCGCCTGCGCGGCCTGCTGGGCCAGCTGAAACTCGATTTCCTGGGTCAGCAGGTACAGCGATGCCCGTTCCTCCTCGCTCAGCGGAGGGCCTTCCGCCAATTGCTTGCGCAGGTCTTCCAGTTGTTGCTGCAGACGATTTGCCGGCATAGCGCTCTCCCTTCTGGTTGCTGAGGCTTAGGCCCAGCGTCGTCGGCCAGGGCCATTAGCGGCTGCCTGTCTTCAAGGGTAATCCAAGCGCGGCGCCTTTGCTCTAGCCAAGCCTCTGCGCCGCGCGGTGTTGGGCAGGTAGCCGGTGGCACGTTCGCTTAGCTGCTCCACTTGTAGACGCAAGTCTTTATACTGCGAGGCCTCGTATCGGCCGCTTGCCGATCGTCTGTTCGAGTGTTCAAGGAGAGACTGTGATGACTGTGAAGGCTAAGAGCTGGATCGAGCGCATGGCCAGGCTGGCGGCCTGCGCCGCCCTGGCATGGCTACCGTTCGCCGCACAGGCGGGTGATGAAGACCCCTGGGAAGGCGTCAATCGCGCCGTCTTCAGGTTCAACGACACGCTCGACACCTACGCCCTCAAACCCCTGGCGCGAGGCTACCAGGCGGTCACGCCGCAGTTCCTGGAAGACGGCGTGCACAACGTCTTCGGCAATCTGGGCGATGTCGGCAATCTGGCCAATGACTTGCTGCAAGGCAAATTTCACGAGGCCGGTGTGGATACCGGGCGGCTGATTTTCAATAGCACCTTCGGGCTGCTTGGGTTCTTTGACGTGGCCACGCCCATGGGTTTGCGCCGCAACGATGAGGACTTTGGCCAGACGCTGGGTGTCTGGGGCTTGGCCAGTGGCCCCTATATCGTCCTGCCCTTGCTCGGCCCGAGTACCATCAGAGATGCGCTCGGCAAGCTGCCGGACAGCCAGCTCGAGCCTTATCCCCACATGAGCCATGTGCCGACCCGCAATGTCATCCGCGGCCTGGATGTCGTCGATACCCGGGCCGCCCTGCTGTCTGCGGAAAAGCTGATCTCGGGTGACAAATATCTCTTCGTTCGCAATGCCTACCTGCAGAATCGCGAGTTCCGCGTGAAGGATGGCCAGGTCGAAGATGATTTTTGAGGAGCTGAGGGCTGAGCGCTGAGCTGAAGGCTTCAGGCGGAGGGCGGCGCAGCCGCCCTGTGGTGGGTACAGTGAGTTGGCGGATTAACTCATCGATATGATGGTCAGCCCCAGCGATTGGCGCCCGTCCTCCAGCGCAATCACCCTGACCACCTCGGCCTCGGCGTCCAGGCCCCTGAGTTCGTTATGGTCCGAGGGGATATGCACCCTGACCCTGTCGCCCATGCTCAGGGCGGCGTCGACCTCAAGCTGCATGCCGGTACTCGACAGGTCGAGGCAGATCGCAGGAAATTCGCGGCCCTGGTGATGGACTATGACTGGGGCCTCCAGTCGCATGCGGATGTAGTCGCGCTTTTCGCTGTAATCACGGTCGCTTTGACTCATGGGGGCTATCCTCTTCTTATAGGGCATTGCTGAGCCACTTATAACCTTGGCCGAATTACGGTGTAAAGGCGCTAAGCGATGATTGGCTCACGCTTGAATCAGGGGGCGGATGGGAGTACCGTCTGCGCCTTAATGTGAACCCCCCCCAGTACGCGCGAGCGGGTTTTGGCCTGACCTCAACGTCTCTCCATCGCCGGCGCTGTCTGCCTGGACATCTCATGCTCAAAACCAGTGCCACGCTGCTGATCATCGATGACGACGAAGTCGTCCGCGCCAGTATCGCAGCCTACCTGGAAGACAGCGGATTCGCCGTCTTGCAGGCTGCCAACGGCCTGCAAGGGTTGGAAATCTTTCAGGCTGAGCAGCCTGATGTGGTCATCTGTGATCTGCGCATGCCGCAGGTGGATGGCCTGGAGCTGATTCGTCGCATCAATGCACTGCAGGCGCCTACCCCGGTCATAGTGGTTTCCGGTGCCGGGGTCATGGCCGATGCCGTCGAGGCGCTGCGCTTGGGCGCCGCCGACTACCTCATCAAGCCACTCGAAGACTTGGCGGTGCTCGAGCATTCGGTGCGGCGGGCCTTGGACCGCGCCCAGCTGCGTCTGGAGAATCAGCGCTACCGGGAGAAGCTGGAAGCGGCGAACCGGGAGCTGAAAACCAGTTTGAATCTGCTCCGTGAGGACCAGAATGCCGGGCGCCAGGTTCAGTTGAACATGCTGCCGGTGACCCCTTGGCGGGTCGATGGCTTCAAGTTCGCCCACCAGATCATTCCCTCGCTCTACCTGTCCGGGGACTTCGTCGATTATTTTCGGGTCGATGAGCGGCGTGTGGCCTTCTACCTGGCCGATGTGTCCGGTCATGGTGCCTCCTCCGCCTTCGTCACAGTGCTGCTGAAGTTCATGACCACGCGTCTGTTGTACGAGTCACGCCGCGGCGGTCGCTCGCGCGAGTTCAGGCCTTCGCAAGTGCTGGAGCACATCAACCGTGGCTTGATCAACACCAAGCTGGGCAAGCATGTGACCATGCTCGGCGGAGTGATCGATGAACAGACCGGACAGTTGACCTACAGTATCGGCGGTCACCTGCCGTTGCCGGTGCTGTTCAGCAATGGCGAGGCGCGCTATCTGGCCGGTCGAGGATTGCCGGTCGGTCTGTTCAACGAGGCCGAATATGTCGATCAGCAGATTGTCCTGCCCGAATCCTTCAGTCTGACGCTTCTGTCTGACGGAATTCTCGACCTGCTGCCGGGCGAGAGTCTGCGCGACAAGGAGGCGGCATTGCCCCAGTTGATCGGCTCGGCCGGCGGCACCCTGGAAGGTTTGCGTCAAGTCTTCGGGCTGGCTAGCCTGGCCGATATGCCGGATGATATCGCGGTGCTGGTATTAAGCAGGAACCTCGCATGAGCCCGGGTAAGATTCAGTTTGCCGAACAAAGCGGTACCTTTGTCCTCAAGTTTGTCGGCGAGGTGCGTCTGACGCTCTGCTCGGCGCTGGATGCGACCATCGAAAAGATCTTCAGTGCGCTGAATTTCTCCGCCATCGTCATCGACCTGACCGAAACCTCCAGTATCGACAGCACCACCCTGGGGCTGCTGGCCAAGCTGTCGATCCTTTCGCGACAGAAGGTCGGCTTGCTGCCGACGGTGGTCACGACCCATGCGGACATCACCCGCCTGCTTCACTCCATGGGTTTCGATCTGGTGTTCAACATCGTCGATACGCCGCTGCCGTGCCCGGATTGTCTGACCGATCTGCCCGCCCAGGATCAATCGGAAGACATCGTCCGGGCCAAGGTGCTCGAGGCCCATCGGATCCTCATGGGGCTCAACGAATCCAATCGCGAAGCCTTTCACGATCTGGTCAGCGCGCTGGAGCGCCCCTAGTCTTTGGGGCGTCCTAGCGGCGTCCTAGCGCTGGCGTGACGGCGGGGTTGTCTTCGGTCAGCGTTTTCCGGTCATAAGCGCTTCGAGCTTCTCCTGGTCGCGGGCAAACAGACGGATGCCCTCGGCGAGTTTCTCGGTGGCCATGGCATCTTCATTCAGAGCCCAGCGGAACTGGCTTTCGCCGAGGGTCTGCCGGGCCTCGGCCGATTCACCACCCTTCAAGCGGCGCTCCAGTGTGCCCCTGTCCTCGGCCAACTGCTGCATCAACTCGGGGCTGATGGTCAGGCGGTCGCAGCCGGCCAGTTGCTCGATCTGCCCGATATTGCGAAAGCTTGCGCCCATCACCACGGTCGGGTAGCCGTGGCGCTTGAAGTAGTTGTAAATACGCGTCACCGAGCGCACCCCGGGGTCTTCGGCGCCGACGAAGTCACGGCCCTCGGCTTTCTTGTACCAGTCGTAGATGCGGCCGACGAACGGCGAGATCAGGAAGGCGCCGGCCTCGGCACAGGCCTGGGCCTGGGCAAAGGAAAACAGCAGGGTCAGATTGCACTGGATGCCGGATTTTTCCAGCTGTTCGGCGGCGCGGATGCCTTCCCAGGTCGAGGCGATCTTGATCAGCACCCGCTCGCGGCCGATGCCGGCCTGCTCATACAGATCGATCAGGCGCTTGGCGCGCTCGACGCTGGCCTGGGTATCGAACGACAGGCGGGCGTCGACCTCGGTGGAGATGCGCCCGGGAATCATCCTGAGAATTTCCCGGCCAACCCCGACGGCGAAGTGATCGCAGGCCAGGCCCAAATCGCCCTTGCCGGCAGCGATGGCCTGTTGCAGCAGCTCGGCCGAGCGCGGCAGCGCCGCCGCCTTGAGCAGCAGCGAGGGGTTGGTGGTGGCGTCGACCGGCTCGAGGCGGGCGATGGCGTCGAGGTCGCCGGTGTCGGCGACCACTGTGGTGAACTGCTTGAGTTGATCCAGCTTGGAGGTCATGAGGCAGCCTTGTCGTTGCAGATCACACGACCTTACCCGAGCCGCCTGGACGGCTCAACGGCAACTAGTGGCCCTGCAGC
>JBFHKK010000168.1:0-6122 GCA_041595475.1 Pseudomonas sp.
ACTCCACCAGAGCGCCCTGGGCGGAAAACAGCAGTATGGCCTCGGGCGCGTGTTCGACCAGGATCCGATAGCGCGCCTCGGCTTGCTGACGGGCGCTGATGTCCTCGATCAGCAACAGGAAGTGGCTCACCCGGCCGCTGCGATGACGCACCGCGCTGAGGCTCAGGCGGGTATGCACCAGGGAGCCGTCCGGGCGGATAAAGCGCTTGTCCAGCTCGAAGCCCTCGCGCGTGCCGCTCAGGATCGTCTCGAGCAGTTGCTCCTCGACCGCCAGATCGTCGGCCTGGGAGATGCTCGCCCAGTCGCAGGCCTTCAGCTGCTCGCGGGAACGACCGAGAATGCTGCACAGCTTGAAGTTGACCTCCTCGAAGGCGAAAGTCGGGCTGGCCAGCGCCATGCCGATCAGCGGTGCCTCGAAGAACAGCCGCAGGCGCTCGTCGCGCTCGTGCAGGCGCCGTTCGACCCGGCGCCGCGCGCTGACATCCTGGATCGCGCCGTAGACCCGTACCAGCAGCTTGCCGTCGCGCACCGCCACGCCGCGCAGGCGCACCCAGCGCGAATGCCCGCGAGCCGTGCGCAGGCGCAGTTCGAAATCGAAGTGTTCGAGGCCCTGGCGCAGCTGGGCGAAGGTCTGGCGCACCAGTTCGCGGGCGCTGGCGTCGAAGTGTTCGAGCGCCTGCTCGAAGGAGAGCGCGCCGTCATGGGGTTCCCGATCGAACAGACGGAAGCAGCCGGCGCTCCAGTACATGCTGCCGTCGGCCATGTTCAGCACCCAGCCACCGAGGTCGGCGATCTGCTCGGTCTGGGCGAACAGGTAGCTCTGGCGCAGCAACTCCTCGCGCTGCTCGGCCATCTCCTCGGCCAAGCGCTCGCGGACGCTGACATCGTGCTGCAGGGCGATGAAATGGCTGATGCCCTGGCCGTCGCGGATCGGTGCCAGCAGCAGCTCGTTCCAGAATGCCTGGCCGTCCTTGCGGTAGTTGCGCAGCAGCACCTGGCAAGGCTCGCCCTCGCGGATCGCCTGCCGCAGGCGGTTGAGTGCCTGCTGCTCGTCGCCGCGGTTGAGAAATCGGCAGTTGCGCCCCAGCACTTCGTCGCGGGCGTAGCCGCTGATGCGCTCGAAGGCACGATTGCAATAAATCATCGGCTGATCGGGCTGGCGCGCATCGACGATCATGACTCCCAGCGGGCTGGCTTCCAGCGCCGCATTGGCCAACGCCAGGCGGCTCTCCATGGCGCCGGCCCGGGTCAGCGCCTGGCGCAGATCGGCCAGGTAGCGACCGAGCAGCAGGACCAGCAGGCTGAGCAGCAACGCCTCGAGTTGAATAACCAGATCCACCCCCCCGTCGCCCCCGCCGAGCAGCGCCGCGCCGGCCAGCAGCAACGCCGCCAGCAGCAGGCCGGCCAGGGCACCGGCCATAGCCCAGCGCAGCGTCAGGCCGAGCAGGGCCACGGCCACCAGCGGCAGCGCCAGGCGCTCGGGCAAGGCGCTCAACAGCCCGACCAACAGCGGCAGCAGGCCGAGCGCCCACAACCAGGGTGACCAGCGCCATCGCACCTCGCCCAGCAGCTCGGGCACAGCGCCTGGCTGGCTGCGCAACCAGCCGCGACCCTGCAGCCAGGGACTCAGGTAACTGAGCAGCGCCGGCGCCAGCAGCACGCCGGCCAGGCCGAGCTGCAGCCACAGCGCCAGGCTGGCCTGTAGCCAGGAGGCCTGGAAAGCCTGACCGGCGAGCCCGGCGAGGCCCTGGCCGAGCAGCGCCAGCACGGCGCTCGGCAACAGGATGCCGAGCAGCAGCAGGCGCAGCAGGTGCTGGCGCTCGGGCAACTCGCAGCGCAAGCGCCCCCCGCGCAGCAGCAGCCAGGCCAGCGCCAGACTCAGGGCCTGCACCAGGGCCTGGAGCATCGCCCAGCGCCAGTCCCACTCGAGCAGCAGCCCTGCCAGCCAGGCGTTCAGGCCCAGCGCCGGGATCACTCGCGGCCCCCACCACAGGCACAGCAGCAGGCCGGGAACGTACGTGAGGTGCACGACGGCCACCGCCTCGAGCGGCGTTGCCATTAACAGCCAGGTGGCCAGATGGAGCAGCGGTAGCGGCAGCCACCAAGTCCAGCTGGGTAGGGGATGGTCAGCGACGGCCATGGCGACCTCTGGTCATATGCCGTTACAGCATAGTTGAGCGCCGGGCGACCCCGGGTCGGACCAAATTAGATGGCGTCGCGCGGCAGCAGCAGGCCCAGCGGCAGGCAGATGCGCGCCTCCAGCCCGCCGCCGGCGCGGTTGCGCAGCTCGACGCTGCCGCCGTGCAATGCGGCGATGCGTTTGACGATGGCCAGCCCCAGGCCGGCGCCCTGGCCGCCGCGGGCGCGGTCGCCGCGAATGAAGGGATTGAACAGGCTGCCCTCTTCGGCCGGCTCGATGCCGGCGCCGCGATCCAGCACGCTGAGCACCACATAGGGCGCGCCCTGGCCACCGGACAGCGACGCCGCCACCTCCACCGCGCTGCCGCCATAGCGCAGGGCATTTTCGATCAGATTGACCAAGAGGCGCTTGATCGACACCCGCCGCAACGGGATCGGCGGCAGCGCCTCCAGGCACAGGCGCACCCGCGCCTGCTGCTGGTTGTAGGGGGCCACCACCTCGCGGATCAATTCACCCAGGTCGAGCTCCTCCAGGGGCTCGTCGCGACCGTCGCGGATGAAGGCGAGAAACTGGTCGAGGATGGCATCCATGTCCTCGATGTCGCGGACCATGTCCTCGGTCAGTTCCGAGTCGCTGTCGAGAAACTCCATGGACAGGCGCAGTCGGGTCAGGGGCGTGCGCAGGTCGTGGGACACCCCGGCAAGCATCAGCTCGCGCTCGCGGGCGGCCTGCTCGACGTCCTCGGCCATCTGGTTGAAGGCGCGGTAGACCTCGGCCATCTCGCTCGGCGTGTCGCTGACCGGCAGGCGCACGCTGCGTCCCTGGCCGACCTGACGGGCGGCGAAGACCAGGCGCTTGAGCGGCGCGCTGAGCTGGCGCACGAAGATCCAGGCCGCGGCGGTGGACAGCAGGCCGATGCCGAGGAACCAACCGAGCACGCTCCAGATCCGCTGGCCGCGCAACGGGTGCGGATAGAGCGGCACGCGCAGCCAGTCCTCGCCCAGTGACGGCGCATGAACCCAGAGCGCTGGCGGATTCTGCGCCCGCACCCGCACCTCGGTGTCGGCGCCCAGCTCGGCCTGCATCTGCCGCTGGAAGATCTCGCTGTAGGGCCAGTGCTGCTCGCTGGCCGGCACCTTCTCCTCCGCCACGCGCTTGAGTCCGGCGGCCCGGGCGATGACCGGCCGGTCCTCGGGATCGGCCGCCCAGTAGGCGCGCAGGGTCAGGGCCGTGCCGTGGCTGTACTGGCGGTCGACCAGCACGTCCTCGTTCATCATCAGGTAGACCAGGGTCAGCGCCTTGGAGAACAGCACCACGATCAGCACCAGCCAGAGGGTGCGGGCGAAGAAGCTCTGCGGGAACCAGTAGGGGGTCTTCATCGAGGGCTATTTGTTGCCATCGGGCACGAACACATAGCCCACGCCCCAGACCGTCTGGATATAGCGCGGCTTGGACGGCTCCGGCTCGATCAGCCGGCGCAGACGGGAGATCTGCACGTCGATGGAGCGCTCCAGGGCATCCCATTCGCGGCCGCGGGCCAGGTTCATCAGCTTGTCCCGGGTCAGCGGCTCGCGGGCGTGCTGGACCAGGGCCTTGAGCACGGCGAACTCGCCGGTGGTGAGCATGTGCACCTGCTCGCCCTTCTTCAGCTCGCGGGTGGCCAGCGACAGCTGATAGTCGCCGAAGCTCACGCTCTCGTCCTCGCTGCCCGGCGCCCCGGGCACCAGCGGCGCCTGGCGGCGCAACACGGCCTTGATCCGCGCCAGCAGCTCGCGCGGGTTGAAGGGCTTGGCCAGGTAGTCGTCGGCGCCCTGCTCCAGCCCCTGGATGCGGCTGGCCTCGTCACCCTTGGCGGTGAGCATGATGATCGGCACCTGGTTGTTCGCCTCGCGCAGCCGGCGACAGGCCGACAGGCCGTCCTCGCCCGGCAGCATCAGATCCAGCACCACCAGATGGAACAGCTCGCGGGCCAGCAGCCGGTCCATCTGCTCGACATTCTCCACCGCGCGGACCCGGTAGCCCTGCTCGTCGAAGAAGCGCTCGAGCAGCCGGCGCAGGCGCGCGTCGTCGTCGACGATGAGAATCTTCTCGCCTTCCGGCGCAGCTGCGGTTCCGCTCATAGAGGCTCCTGGTTCGGTAAAGCGCCGGCGTCTTGCCGTCACGGGCTTGCAACGCCGGCATTATGGCCCAGCCGCCAGCGGCGGCGGCCCGGCCATTGTTAGCAGATTTTTCCCCGAACGGTGCCCAGCCGGCAGAGGCGCGATGTTTATAATGCGCGGCTCTCGTGTCTGGCCCGCGCGCTGCGTGGCCGGTTGGTCGTTTCAGTGTGGGTAGCTTTGTATGGACAGCATCAACAACCGCATCGCCGAAGAACTGGGCGTGCGCCCGCAACAGGTCGCCGCCGCCGTGGCCCTGCTCGACGAGGGCTCGACCGTGCCCTTCATCGCCCGCTACCGCAAGGAAGTCACCGGCAGCCTGGACGACACCCAGCTGCGCCACCTGGAAGAGCGCCTGCGCTATTTGCGCGAACTGGACGAGCGTCGCGCCAGCATCCTCGCCAGCATCGAGGAGCAGGGCAAGCTGACCCCGGAGCTCAAGCGCGAGATCAACCTGGCCGACACCAAGACGCGCCTCGAAGACCTCTACCTGCCCTACAAGCAGAAGCGCCGCACCAAGGGCCAGATCGCCCTGGAAGCCGGCCTGGGCGAGCTGGCCGATGCGCTCTTCGCCGATCCCGAACTGAATCCTGACCTCGAGGCCGCGCGCTACATCGACGCCGACAAGGGCCTGGCCGACCTCAAGGCAGTGCTGGAAGGCGCCAAGTACATTCTCATGGAGCGCTTCGCCGAAGACGCCACCCTGCTCGCCAGCCTGCGCGCCTTCCTCAAGGACCACGCCACCCTCAGCGCCCGGCTGGTGGCCGGCAAGGAAGAGGAAGGGGCCAAGTTCCGCGACTACTTCGAGCACGACGAGAAGTTCAAGGGCGTGCCCTCGCACCGTGCCCTGGCGATCTTCCGCGGGCGCAACGAGGGCGTGCTCAGCGTCAGCCTGAAGGTTGGCGAGGAGGCCCTGGGCAGCCTGCACCCCTGCGAGCTGATGATCGCCGAGCGTTTCGGCCTGGACAATCGCGGCCGCGCCGCCGACAAGTGGCTGGCCGAGGTGGTGCGCTGGACCTGGAAGGTCAAGCTCTACACCCACCTTGAGACCGACCTGCTCGGCGAGTTGCGCGAGGGCGCCGAGGATGAGGCCATAGGCGTGTTCGCGCGCAACCTGCACGATCTGCTGCTGGCGGCTCCGGCCGGTCCGCGCGCAACCCTCGGCCTGGATCCGGGCCTGCGCACCGGCTGCAAGGTGGCGGTGGTCGACGCCACCGGCAAGCTGCTCGACACCGCCACCGTCTACCCCCACGCGCCGCGCAACGACTGGGACGGCACCCTCGCCACCCTGGCCAGGCTGTGCGCCAAGCACGGCGTCGACCTGATCGCCATCGGCAACGGCACCGCCAGCCGCGAGACCGACAAGCTGGCCGGCGAGCTGATCAAGAAGCTACCGAGCCTGAAGCTGACCAAGGTCATGGTCAGTGAAGCCGGCGCCTCGGTGTACTCGGCTTCCGAGCTGGCGGCCAAGGAATTCCCCGATATGGACGTGTCCCTGCGCGGCGCCGTATCCATCGCCCGCCGCCTGCAGGACCCCCTGGCCGAGCTGGTGAAGATCGACCCGAAATCCATCGGCGTCGGCCAGTACCAGCACGATGTATCCCAGCTGAAGCTGGCCCGCAGCCTGGATGCGGTGGTGGAAGACTGCGTAACCGCCGTGGGCGTGGATGTAAACACCGCCTCCGCCGCCCTGCTGGCGCGCATCTCCGGGCTGAACACCACCCTGGCGCCGAATATCGTCGCCTACCGCGTCGCCAACGGCGCCTTCAACAGCCGCGCCGAGTTGCTCATGGTGCCGCGTCTGGGCGACAAGACCTTCGAACAGG